>JANNZE010000267.1:0-14168 GCA_031410455.1 Chitinophagaceae bacterium
AAATTTCATAATTATAATTTTTGAAATGATTGTTATTAGTAAAATGGATTTTGTACCATATTGCGATTTGCAGTAAGCTCTGTACTTGGAATCGGATAAACGAATCTGTAATCTCCTGCTGGTAATGTCTGCCATGCAATGTTTGCATCAGAAGCCAAACGTTGAACTGGTAAACCATTGCGTTTCAGATCATAGAAACGGAATCCTTCAAACGCTAATTCTTTAAATCTTTCATCAAGTACCGCTGTAACCAAAGCTGCAGCTGTTGCGAATGTTTCATTTACATATCCTGTGATACGAGCGGCACGAACAGCATTCAAATCAGCCGCACCTGCAGTTAAATCCGGTGATGCTTTTTTAGCATATGCTTCAGCACGTATCAGGTAAATTTCAGAGATACGGGCAGCTTTCAGGTCAACAATTCTTCCACCTCTTGCAGAAGTGTAAAATTTGTTTACATAATAATCACCTGCTGTTCCTCCGATATATGCCGCTTTACGGATATCACCGGTACCATAACTGGCAACCAGTTTATCAGATGGAGCTATATATATATTTCCACCTGTTGTTGTCCATAAACTTCCAATACCTGATCCTGTATATACTATACGAAATAAAGTTTCATTTGTATTCAGATCGATCCAGATTCCGGAAAAAGCACTTCCGGAAACCAACGGCTTAATACCAGAATTGATTACTTCAGTTGCAAAAGCGATTGCACCATCATAATCTTTCTTGTATAAAGCAATTCTTGCCTGGAATGCAGCAATATTCACTTTGTTCAAAGTAACATCACTAAAAGCATCTGCAGCCACCAAAGTTTTTGCTTCAGCCAGGTCAGCTTCAATCTGAGCCATTACCTCTCCCATTGAATTACGGGCAGGCTGTGCATTGATATCAGATACCAATACCAATGGAACTCCTAATGGATCTGCGGGATTGTAAACATTGCTGTAATTGTTCAATAACTCATAATAAGCAATTGCACGTAAAGCCAGTAATTGTCCTTTTAATGATCCGCGAAGTGGCTCCTGAGCTGCAGTTGCAGAAACAGTAGGTACTTTAGGCAATACCCTGTTTACCTGGTCGATCAGGCTGAAATAAGCACCATAAGCACTTGTTACATCTCCACCTGAAGTAGGATCAGAAGCATATTGGTATCTGTAAGTCAACCCACCTTGTCCACTGTTGCCACTTCCGAGTTTGGCTTCGTCAGAAGTTAGTGCACTGGTGTACATATTATTTGCATAAGCAGAGTAACGAGCGTAGGCTCCATTCACACCTGCTTTCAAATCTTCTATTGTTTGAAAAGCATTGCTTTCGTTAAAAGTATCCGTTGGAGATAATTCTAATACTTTTTTACAACTGCTGAAACTGATCGCAGCCCCCAAAAGCAGTACTAAAAATTTATTATGTTTCATATATTTTTTTTGCATTTGATATTAAAAATTAAGTTCTAATCCCGCAGTGAATGTTCTTGGATTTGGGAATTCACTTAAATTGATATTTGTAGCTCCTGCTTCAGGATCCAAACCTCTCCATTTTGTCCAGATAAAAAGGTTATTTCCCTGTACAAAGAATCTTGCATTAGAAACAACTTTAGTTTTAGATACCATTGTTTTAGGAAGAGTATAAGACAAAGTAACTTCTCTTAAGCGTAAGAAAGATGCGTCATGAATAAGCTTGGAAGAGAAACTTGTACCGTAAAGTGGACTTGGCGTATTGGCCAGGTCACCTGGTTTAGTCCAGAAATTAAGATCAGATGACTGATTATAACCGTTAGCCATAAATCCAACAGGATTCTCCACAAAATATTCCATATTATCAACTTTTGTAGAACCTCTCTGCCAGCTGAATAATATATTCAAATCAAACCCTTTAACACGAACTGAAGATCCAAAACCACCTTTCCAAGGTGCTTCCCAAGTTCCGAATTCTGATACTCTGTCTCCGTCACTGTATGTATTGGTGATTCTGTTATCAATTGTGTAGTATAAAGGCTGACCTGTTGCAGCATCAACACCTGCCCATTTAACGTCATAATGAGATCCTACTGGCAATCCAACTTTAAATAAGTCAGTTCCATTTGGATTCTCATAAGAAGGCAAACCGCCTAAATCGTCAATTCTGTTTTTGTTATAAGCGAAATTACCATACACAGACCAAACGATGTTTTTGTTGTTGATCACCTCACCTGTTAAACTAACTTCTACACCTTTGTTGCTCAACTGTCCTGCATTTATATCCTGACCATCGAAGCCAGAAGACGCTGGTAAACTTTTCAATACGAATAGATCTTTGGTAATTTTACTATACACGTTTACATCACCATAAATTCTGCGATTGATGATTTCAAAATCAAGACCGAAGTTAGTAACGTATGTTTTTTCCCATTTCAACTGACCATTACCTGGCGTTGTATAAAAAATGGTATTATTTCCATTATAGTTTCCAGTAGTATTTTGCGCTAAATAACCATAATCACCCTGAGGGAAATTATTGGCATTACCTGAACTACCATAGCTTAATTTCAATCTTAATGTATTGATCGCTTTGATGTTCTGGATAAAACTTTCTTTAGAAGCTTCCCAAACTCCACCTACTGCGAAGAAGTTCTGCCATCTTGTATCTACTGGTAATTTAGAAGAACCATCTCTTCTAAATGAACCGGAAAAGGTATACTTACCGTTGTACGTGTAACGACCTGTTACCAAACCTGAAGACAAAGCATTTGCTGATTTACCACCCGTTACTTGAGCGAATAACTGATTAACAGTATTTCCTTGGGTGATGGCTGCAGGAGTGTTTGGACGTTTAGGGTCTGTACCGAAACCTGTAGCGTTGAAAACCTTAGTCAATTCTGTAACATATTCACCCAACACCATTACTTCTACGTCATGTTTATCCTGGAAAGAATTTCTATAGGTAGCAGAAGGGCGAACACTCGCTGTTAAGAATCTGGTTAAACCTTCTGTTTGAAAACCTGCTTTACCAGTTATACTGGTTGAATTTTGTCTGATAGCAGCTAATTTACTACCGTAGTTTGTATTTTGCGTTTCTCTGAAATCCACACCTGTCGTTAAACCTAAAGTGATATTCTTGTAAATTTTATAAGAGGTGGTTAAACCTAGAGTTGCTTTTAGCTGGTTACTATAATTCTTATCTAATTTGGTTATATCCAACTGGTTTGCAGCAGCAAATGAAGTACCGATTCCTGTAGCAAATCCACCAGCATCATTATATAAACGAGCATAAGGTACGTTTACTACAGAACTCAGGAAAGGATTACCCAGGTTAGCAGTAGCAGTTGTTTGTTGGAAATTTCTTTTAGTATAACCGAGGTTACTGGTTAAAGACAAAGTGAATTTATCATCAGCATAGTCAACATTAGTAGCCAATGTAATACGCTTCATGTCTGTTCTTAAAGTTATACCTTCTTCATTATACATGCCTAAAGCAGAGTATATTCTTGTTTTTCCTGTACCACCACTTAAAGATAACTGGTGGTTACTGAAATTTCCTTGTCTGAAAATTTGATCATACCAGTTGGTATTGATTTTAGAAATTGAATCTAAAGACCTGTCTGCTTCAGCTTTTTCAGCAGCTGTTAAAGCAGCATATCTTGGATTATCGGCCGAATAGTACCAACCGGGTACGTTTATATTTGCGTTATCACCGGTAATTGTGCCATATTTTTTTTGTGAAGCTAATAATTCGGTTGTATTCATTGGACGGAAAGAAAAATCCGGTTTAGATTTTACACCCATCTGCATAGAATATCCCAATTTCATTTTACCTGAAACACCTTTTTTAGTGGTTACTACTATCACACCCGCTGAACCTCTTGAACCATATAAAGCTGTAGAAGCCGCATCTCTTAAAACATCAACCGATGCAAAGTTATTTGGATCTAAACCTTGAAATACACCACTTTCAACTGGTATACCATCCACTACATATAATGGATCATTACCACCACCTAGCGAACCTTGTCCGCGAATGATCACATTAGCAGAAGTACCCGGGGCACCACTACCTGTTAGAGCAATCAAACCTGGAGCACGACCTTGTAATATCTGATCGAAAGATCCTACTGGCTGATTCTTCAGTTCTTTTTCACCAATTCTTGATGAAGCACCCGTGTATTGTGATTTCTTTACTTTAGAAAGACCTGTCACAACCACATTGGTTAGATCTGTAGCACCGGATGATGCCATTTTCACGTTAAAACTTTTTGATCCTGCTCCCAAAACCTGTGTTTCATAACCGAGTATACTGAACTCAATCTGTTTTCCACTGGCTGGAACCGTAAGACTAAACGTTCCAGAAGCATCTGTTGTAGTTCCGGCATTACTGCCTTTCACAATTACTGAAACATTAGAAAGCGGTGCGCCACTTGCATCTGTGACGTTACCCGAGATGGTCTTTTGTGCGTACGAAACCAGCACAAAACCCATACTGACCCACAGGGTCAAAAGAAGTTTTCTCATTTGAATGTTAGTTTAATATCCGCAAATATAGGATTTAACATTTTAAATAGATTTATTCCATTTAAGTTAATTCCTCATTCGGGGCATTTTTGGTTTGATAATAGTTATTTCGGTTAATTATTAAAACTCAGCGTTTTAGATGTTACTTCTTACGGTCAGTACCAAAATGACCTTCCCTTTTTTACTTTCGCTGCTTTGCCAGCAATAATATTAATACCGGAAGTAAAATGATATTGGTGAGTGTAGCCGCCAATAAAGTTACCGATGTAAGCCAGCCCAGCGCCTGTGTTCCGCCGAATCCGCTGAAACAAAAAATTATGAATCCGGCGGTAAGTACCAAAGAAGTATAAATGATACTTAAACCTGTATGACGGATGGTACTGCTTACCGTATTGGCTATATTATAATTGAAATGAGGCAGTTCCTGTTTGTAATTTACTAAAAAACGGATGGTAATATCCACCGCAATACCCAAAGCCACACTAAAAACCAATACTGTAGAGGGTTTTAGCGGAACCCCCGCCCAGCCCATGATGCCGGCCGTTATCATCAGGGGAATGATATTCGGTAATAATGAACAAACCAATATCCTTACTGACTTAAAAAGATATAACATACAGAGTGCGATGAGTAAAAATGCCCAGGCCACACTTTCTTTTAAACCATTTATAATGAACTTGCTGCCTTCCAGGAAAGTGATGCTGGTTCCTGTAAGCGTAACCGTGTAACTGCTGTCGAACAACTGATCTGACCGCTGCTGTACTTTATTCAACAGCACTGGTAATCTTTCCGTTCCCACATCGGCCATACTGATACTGATACGGGTTTTGCTTTTTGTACTGTCGATAAATGAACGGATCATATTGGTAAAACCGCCCCCGCTTTTCTCATTCTTAGAGGGTTTCAGGTAATCGCCCACAAATGCACCATCAAAGCTATTGGGCATTAAATATTGTAAACTGTCGTTTTCATAAAATCCCTGTTTAGCAAATTTCAGCCCTTCCGCTACGGAAACGGGCCTGTTCATTTCCGGCATCGTGGCTATAAATGCTGATAAGGAATCCACTTTTTCAAAAACCGACAATGCCCTCATGCCCGTAAGTCCATTTCTTTTTTTGGTATCGATCACAATCTCCAGCGGCATAATCCCATGAAAATTCTTTTCGAAAAATTTCAGATCTGTATACACTTTATCAGTTTTAGGCAGGTCATCTACAATGTAGCCTACCGTTTTCAACCGTGCTATCCCAAATCCTGAAATCACCAAAACAATAAAAGTGATACCCAATACCATTTTATGGTGATTGAATACCCATCTTTCAACCCGTAATAAAAATTGTGACACCCATTTATTTTCGAGATAACGCAACTCCTTAGCCTCGGGCGCTTTCAGGTAACTGAGCACAGAAGGCAATAAAATGAACGAAATAAAAAATATGATCATGATGCTGAGGCCGGCCACCACGCCAAATTCTTTTAAAATCGCACTCCTTGTAAAGGCAAATACTGCAAACCCAATGGCAGCGGCTATGTTACAGAACAGCGTAACTATACCCATCTTGCTCACCATTTCTATAAGCGAAGCCGTCTTATCCTTTTTTTCTACATATGCAGAATGATATTTATTAATAAAATAAATACAGTTGGGAATACCGATTACCACTACAAGTGATGGAAGTAATGCAGTTAATAAAGTGATATTGTATCCGCATAAATAGATCAGCGCCACCGTCCAGATAACACCAACCAAAACGATGGCGAGTGATAATAAGGTAGTTCCAACAGATCTGAAGAACAGCATCAGTATCACCACACTCAATAATAAAGAGCCCAGCAAAAAATATTTCATTTCATGGCGGATGCGGTCTGCCACCACGGTTCTTATAAGTGGTAAACCGCTGAGGTGGGTTTCTATTTTTGTCTGTTTTTCAAAATTTGCAGCTGTTTGCTGAATACCTTCTATGGTTTGCGTACGTGCAGATGAAGCAAGTATATTTTTATTGATCCGGGCACCCATCAGGTAAGCATTAACTTCCGGGTTGTATAAAAGTGTTTTGTAAAATGGGAGATTGAGAAAATTCTGAACCGAAAGGTCTAATTGCTGCTGGTTCTGTATATCGCCAAAGATCTTTACCGCCTGTAATTTTTCGGTGATGCTGTCCTTTATGAGCATGACTGATGAAGGAATGCTGAGCACACTTTCTACACCGGGAATTTTTTTCAGTGAATCTTCGAATGCTTTATAGGCTTTGAAATTTTCAAATTGAAAAAGATCTTTTGTCTGGATGCCGATCACGAGCAGATTTCCGTCATCACCAAACGTGTTACGGAAAGCCTGGTAATCAAGATACTTAGGATTGTCGGTGGGAATGGCCTTAGAAAATTCATAACTCAGTTTCACTTTGGAAGCGAAATATCCCATCACACCTGTGAGCAATAAGAGCAGCAACAATAATATTCTCCTGTATTTCAAAACGAATTTCGCCAGCTGTTGCCACATATCTCAGATTTTTTGCAAAGAAACGGCATTTTAATTTCTGCTGTTCAAACCCGTATTTTAGCTCTCTGAAATGACGCACAAAACAAAAGGAATTGTACTTAAAGCCGTGAAGTATGGCGAGACCAGCCTGGTGGTGACTATACTTACAGAAATTTTCGGCATACAAACTTATATGGTAAACGGCGTGCGAACCTCCAAAAAATCGGGCAGTAAAGCTTTGTTGTACCAGCCGGCTTCGCTGCTTGATCTGGAAGTATACCATAACGATCTGAAGGCGATGAACCGGATAAAAGAAGCTGAACGCAGTATTATGTATCATCATCTGTTTGCAGATGTTGTGCGGCACAGCATTGGGCTGTTTATGATAGAACTGATTCACAAAACATTGAAGCAGCCGGAGAATAATCCTGATCTTTTTTATTTCTGTGAAGATGCTTTTAAACAACTGGATGATGCGACGGGTGGCGTTGCCGCAAATATGCCTTTGTATTTTATTTTACACCTGTCCTATTTTCATGGATTCAGGATTGATGTTCCGGCAGTAGTTAGTACAACAATGTTCATTGACCTTGTGGAAGGAAGTTTTACAGAGGAATTACCGGCTCATCCGCATTATATATCCGGTGAAGATGTTTTGCTTACTGCAGATCTGTTACGCGTGATGCAACCTTCGGAACTGGAAGACCTGAAACTGAACAGCCTTAAACGCAGACAATTATTATATCGGTTCCTGGAATATTATAATTTTCACATCGCCGATTTCGGCATCATGAAAACACTTCCTATACTTCAGGAAGTTTTATCGTGATCAGATGATCTTTTTGGAATTTTCGTTGTGTATCTGCACCACACCCGGAGTATATCCTTTTGTAAAACTTCCGAGCCTGTCATCCACCTGCAGGGTTCGGGCACCATTGGAAGTGGCCCAGCGTAACAGGGTTTCGTATGGAATTTCTGGAAAATGCTTTCTGATGGTTTTTACTTCGTCATATAAATTCAGGGAATCATTACTGGCAAAACTGTCGGTACCTAATACCATGTGTGCATCTTCATTCATCAGCTTATCCAGCGGCGGTAATTTATTTTCTATATACAGGTTGGCTTTTATACAAATACAAAATGACACCTGCTTTGCAGCTTTTACATCTTCTGCTGAAATGAAGGTATTGTGAACGGCGATCACCGGCTGACCTGTAAAATAAGGCAGCCAGGTTTGAATGGATGTTTTGCCGGAAGGTATGAAAAAAGAAATATCAATGCCGAGGTTTCTGTACAGATCATACATTTCTCCCTTCCCCGATTGAAAGAATGTATTCTCTGCTTCACATTCCTGGCTATGAATGGAAATCAGTTTTCCGTGAGAATTTTCACCTATCAAGCGGAAAAGTGCAGGTGAAACAGAATAAGGTGCATGCGGTACAAGAGTGGCCGATAATCCACCGGATTCAAATTGATTTTTTACGTGGAGCATTGCCGCAAACCTTGGTTCAGCCATAGAATCTACAAAACCACTTAACTCTATAAAATTGGAAAAATGAACTGGTGTATGTTGTTTGGCAGCCAGGCTGTCTGTGGTATTACAGATATCGCCCACAGCCACCGTTCCGGAATTCTCCATTTCTTTGATGGCGTTGGTAATCAACTCTGTTTTATTTTCTGAATTCCGCAATTGTAAAACCTGCTGAACAAAATTTACGAGACCGGTATGCCTTGGAATTTTATTTTTTAAATAACTCAGTTCTGTGTGGCAATGTACATTCACAAATCCTGGAGTAAGGATGCCCTCATAATTTTTTATATCCTCTCCTGCCTGTTCAGAAGGAATAATTTCTTCCACCCGTCCGTTTTTTAAAATAAGCACAGCATTTTCGGGTTCAAAATGGTATCCGTTGAAAATTAGCGGTGCTGTAAGTTTTGTGTACAAATTTGTTGCTTGAGAAATTGTAAATTTGCGCCGTCGTTGTAAAAAGTTGCATAAAGGTATGCAGTACAAGTGTGCGACGCAACAATGGCGGGCAACAGAACCATTGTCCGGTCCAAAAAAATAAAATATGTTAGATAAACTCGATGCTATAAAAGCGAAGTTTGAAGATCTTGGTGTGGCGCTTTCCAATCCGGATATTGTAAGTGACAATAAGAAGTTCAGTGCCATGAGCAAAGAATACCGGGGTTTGCAGAAGATCGTGGAAGCCCGCGATGCCTATGTGCGGCTGCTGGATGATATTGAATTCAATAAAGAAGTGCTGAGCGGCGATGATGAAGAAATGCGTTCAATGGCAAAACTGGAATTGCCTGCACTGGAAGAAAAAAAAGATGCTTCTGAAAAATACCTGCGCAATCTCTTGATCCCTAAAGATCCGTACGACGAAAAAAATGCGATCCTGGAAATACGTGCAGGAACCGGTGGTGATGAAGCCTCTCTTTTTGCAGGAGACCTTTTACGCATGTATATGAAGTATTGTGAAAAGCGTGGCTGGAAAACAGCATTGCTGAGTGAAAGTGAAGGAACGGTGGGAGGATTCAAAGAAGTTCAGGTGGAAATTGTGGGAGATGATGTGTATGGGACCATGAAATTTGAAAGTGGTGTTCACCGGGTACAACGGGTGCCGGATACAGAGGCCAGCGGACGTGTGCATACTAGTGCGGTTACGGTAGCGGTGATGCCGGAGGCAGAAGAAGTGGATTTTGAACTTAAGGAAAGTGATGTAAAAATGGAAACTGCCAGAAGTGGTGGTGCCGGCGGACAGAACGTGAACAAAGTGGAGACAAAAGTATTTTTAACACATAAACCAACCGGTTTGGTGGTGGTTTGCCAGACGGAACGAAGCCAGCTCGGCAACAGGGAGAAAGCTATGGATATGATGCGTACCAAATTATATGATGAAGAAGTTCGTAAACAGGAAGAGGCTATTTCTCATATGCGTAAGAGCCTGGTTAGCACTGGAGACAGAAGTGCGAAAATACGTACGTATAATTTTCCGCAGGGAAGAGTAACAGACCACCGGATAGGCCTGACATCTTATAATTTAGATGCATTGCTGAATGGTGAATTGCAGGAATTTCTTGATTCGCTGCAGTTTGCTGAAAACGCTGAAAAACTTACAGCACAACAATAAAGAATTGATAGAGAGCAACATAAAAGTTGCTCTCTTTTTTTTACCATTTATTAACCGGGATATATTTTCTTTTGGCACCCTGTTTGTAATTATTCAATCAAATTACTTTAATAGTCAATTTTCTCATAAGCAGTTAGTTTTGGTAAACGGCCCCTGTTTCTACAGGGGCTTCTCTTTTGTAACATTTTATATCTATGATCTCATCAATGAACTTTTGATAAGTAAACAACGTACATGTTAGAATAGTACCTTTACGCACCAAATTGAAAATGTGGCATATACAGAAAGAAAATTTTCACTACGAAGACTGAAAGGCGCATCAGATGAGGATTCAGGAACAGAAATGAGTTTTGTGGATCATCTTGAAGCACTGAGATGGCATATTGTGAGAGGCGTAATTGTGTGGCTGATAGCAGTTATCGCTATTTTCATTAAAATCGATTGGGTTTTTGATAATATCATTTATGCTCCGGCCCGCTCCTCATTTTTTACATACAGTGCACTGTGTTCCTTAGGCAGAAAATTACACATTGGCGATTCATTGTGTATGCCGCCTGTTGAAATTCCATTACAGGGCAATACCATCAGCGGACCATTTATGTCGGCCATGTCAATTTCCATGATCGGCGGGCTTATCATTGCTTTCCCTTATTTATTCTGGGAATTATGGCGTTTTATAAAACCTGCTCTTTCTCCAAAAGAAAGGGCATATTCCCGCGGAAGTATTTTGTGGGTTTCGCTATGTTTTTTCCTGGGATCGCTGTTCGGGTATTACCTGCTGGCACCGTTTACATTTAACTTCCTGGCCAATTTTACGCTGGGAACAACAGGCGCCTACAAGTATATGCCAACGCTGGATGATTTTATTGATACACTGAACAATATTATTTTAGGTTGCGGTATTTCTTTTGAGTTACCGGTAATGGCTTATGTGCTGGCCAAGATCGGAATCATCAATGCAGGTTTCCTGAGAAAATCGAGAAAATATTCTTTTGTGATCATATTGGTGCTGGCCGCTATCATCACACCATCTCCCGACTGGACCAGCCAGCTGATAGTAGCCATTCCTTTATTATTATTGTTCGAAATAAGTGTAATGCTTACCGCAAAAGTTGATAAACAAAAAGCAAAAGTTGAAAAGGAATGGAGTTAATGGTACAGGTATGTTTAACTTTATAGCTCTTAGTATTTAAACATTTGCTATGTACACATTTGATAAAAACAAGCCCATTGCCATTGGTTGCGACCATGCCGGCTTCGATTGCAAAGAAGACCTGATATCTTTTTTAGAAGGTGAGAAAATGGAATTCCGTGATTTTGGAACATTCAATAAAGATTCTGTTGATTATCCTGATTTTGCACATCCGGTAGCAGAGGCCGTTGAAAGTGGTGATTATGCCTTCGGTGTATTGCTGTGTGGAAGTGCCAACGGTGTGGCTATTGCCGCAAACAAACACCAGAACATCCGTGCAGCCATTTGCTGGGGAGAGGAACTGGCAGAACTTGCCCGCAAACATAATAATGCAAATATTCTTTGTATACCTGCCCGCTTCGTACGGGATGGTGATGCTGAAAAAATGCTGGATATTTTTATGAATACGGCATTTGAAGGCGGAAGGCATGCTACCCGCGTAAATAAAATTCCCTGCTGATTTGTAGCGGAATTTATACCGTACAAATAATACCAGGTTGCACAAATTTTTTCTTTTTTTAAATTGACAGAAAATACATCATGAAATATTTCCTGATACCTGCATTTGCTTTTTTCAGCCTTTCCGCGATTGCACAAACCAATAAGCAATACGCTGTCATCATCAATACTGAAACCTTACAAAATCACCTTACGATTATTGCAGGTGATGAGATGCAGGGACGAGAAACCGGTACAGAGGGTCAGCGAAAAGCTGCTGCTTATATAGAAGAACAATTTAAAAAAATTGGACTTACGCATCCTGTATCCATGAAATCTTACCAGCAGGAATATCCCTTACATAAAGACAGCCTTGTTCATGCAGACATAAAGTTGAATGATTATAAAGCTGAACCCGGAAAAGATTTTGTGATCAACCTTACCAATAACAATTCCACTGAAATAAAAGCCAGTGGTTTTGTTTTCGCAGGCTATGGTATTGAAGATAAAAATTACAACGACTATGCATCTTTGAATGTAAAAGGGAAAGTGGTGGTGATATTTTCCGGTGAGCCAAAACTGAATGGAAAATTCCTGGTCAGCAACAGCAGCAAAACCAGTGAATGGACTTACCCGGGCACTTCAAAAAAAGTGGAACTGGCTGCCAGTAAAGGTGCATTGGCCGTATTTGTGATCAGTCCTTTTGTGGGCATTTTCACTCCCCGGCTCATGGAGAATTCAAAAAAATCGAATGTATATTATCCAAGAGAACCATCACAAAAAGCAATGTTATGGAATGTGTCCATTTCTCATGTATTTGCAAAAATCATATTAGGTGATAGCACAGAAAGCCTCATCAGTGCAGCTAAAATGGCAAAACCATTCAGCAGCAATAATTATATTTCAAAAAAAGAAAAGATAAAAATAGACTATTCGAAATTTACATCCACCATCATGGCGAGTAATGTAATTGGAGCGGTGGAAGGAACAGATAAAAAAGATGAGTATGTTTTTGTTACAGGCCATTATGATCACCTGGGTATAAGAGATGGTAAAATTTATTATGGTGCAGATGATGATGGCAGCGGAACCTGTGCGGTTATAAATATGGCTGCTGCATTTGCAAAAGCAAAGGCGGATGGAAATGGCCCGAGACGTACGATGGTATTCATGACCGTTAGCGGAGAAGAAAAAGGTTTATGGGGCAGTGAATATTACAGCGACCACCCGGTTTTTCCGCTTTTAAAAACAACCGTTGACCTGAACATTGATATGATCGGAAGAATTGATACCGAAAGAAAAATGGATGACACATTAAATTATGTATATGTGGTAGGACATGATAAGATCAGTACAGAATTGCCATTGATCAATGAAGCCATGAATAAACAATATATCAACCTCACGCTTGATTATAAATTTGATGACCCGAACGATGAGGAAAGAATTTATTTCAGAAGCGACCATTACAATTTTGCACGTAAAGGCGTACCTGTTTTATTTTTCTATGACGGTATGCTGAAAGCTGATTATCACAAACCTACCGATACGGTTGACAAGATCACCTGGAGTTTGTATGAAAAAAGAGCCCGTATGATCTTTTATACTGCCTGGGAAATGGCCAACAGGGACCTGATGCTGAAGAGGGATCTTCCGGTTCCAACGGATGTGAGGTAAATGTGAATGTGCAAATGTAAAAATGAGGGAATGTGCAATCTTCAAATTATCTAGTCTGCACATCCATCAATTCGCACATTCAACAATTTGCACATCCATCAATTTGCACATCCATCAATTCGCACATTCAACAATTTGCACATTCAACAATTTGCACATTCATCAATTTGCACATTCATCAATTTGCACATTCAACAATTTGCACATTCATCAATTTGCACATTCACTACCATCCCAGCACCCACGCAAAAATTAAAGGAGCCACAATGGTGGCATCACTTTCCACTATGAATTTAGGTGTATGAATATCTAATTTCCCCCAGGTGATTTTTTCATTAGGCACAGCTCCTGAATAAGAACCATAGGAAGTGGTTGAATCGGATATCTGGCAGAAATAACTCCAGAATGGAACATCCGTCCACTCCAGGTCCTGGTACATCATCGGCACTACACAGATGGGAAAATCACCTGCAATACCTCCGCCGATCTGGAAGAACCCAACACCTTTTCCTCCTGAATTATTCCTGTACCACTCACTCAGCCAGACCATATATTCAATACCACTTTTCATAGTGGTTGCTTTCATATCTCCTTTAATCACATAAGACGCAAAAATATTTCCCATGGTGCTGTCTTCCCAACCCGGTACAACGATCGGAATATTTTTTTCTGCTGCAGCTACCATCCAGCTGTTCTTTGGATCTATCTCGTAATATTGTTCCAGTACACCGCTTAACAACATCTTATACATGAAC
>JANNZE010000268.1:0-6629 GCA_031410455.1 Chitinophagaceae bacterium
CAGGGTGGTGCAGCGGCACAGGTATTTGAATTTAAAGCAGATGAATATGAAGAAAACCGCCACTTTTTATTGGGTCAGTATTTTAAAGACAATTATAATAAAGTATTAGAGCGGATACCTGCAGTTACTTCATCCGTTCAAATTTTGAGGTTAGAAGTTTGGGTTACCAACAGGAACGGAAGCACCACCAATACAAGGGATATAGTAGGATTGATGGACCTGGCTGAAAAAAATCCTTTCCGTACGGATATTATTAATCCGATATCAACTTTTTCCGGTGTTCCCTCAAATGACATCAATGATTTGTACAGCAGGATCATCAATAACGGTAACAACAGGAACCCTTCTTTAGTAGTAAGCAACCTGCAAAACCTGGGACTTGCACCCGTGCAGGATTTTGAAAAAACATTCGCCAGAAAATTAGACTCCACTCAATATTATTTTAACCGGCAGGCAGGATATATTTCATTGAGTCAACCACTTCAGCCAGACGAGGTATTGGGTGTAGCGTATCAGTATTCTTATAATGGAAGAACTTACCAGGTGGGTGAATTTTCCCAGGATATTCCGCCGGACAGCAGTTCTGCCACCCAGAAAATATTATTCCTTAAATTATTGAAAGCAACCTCTCAGCGCCCGACTTTACCTATCTGGGACCTGATGATGAAGAATGTATATACTATCGGATATGGCGTTTTAACTCCACAGGATTTTAAACTGGATGTTTTGTACCTGGAACCCGGACTTGGAAATAAAAGATATGTTCCATTTGGTGACCAGAACCAGGGAGCACCAATCATCTCTTTACTGAACCTCGACAGGTTGAACAGTCAGCTCGATCCACAGCCCGATGGTGTTTTTGATTATGTGGAAGGGTTTACCGTTTCTTCTCCTTACAGCCGTATCATGTTCCCGGTACTGGAACCATTTGGTGAGGATCTGGCAAAACAAGTATATTCTAACCCTAACCCTTTATCTATTCCAAATATCAGGGATACTGTCTTTTATACATTATATGATTCCATTAAAGCGGTTGCCCAGCAATATCCGAACCTGAACAGGTTCATACTAAAAGGGCAGGCCAAAACTTCCGGATCCTCGGATATCAGTATCGGCTTTAATATTCCGCCGGGTTCTGTTACCGTTACGGCAGGGGGAAGATTATTGCAGGAAGGAGTTGATTATGATATCAATTATGATTTAGGAACCATCAGGATTACGAACCAGGCCATACTGGCTGCAGGCGTTCCGGTGCAGGTGAATTATGAAAACAATGCTTCCTTTGGTTTGCAACAGCGTTCTTATATGGGTATACGGCTCGATTACCAGGCAAAAAATACCGTTAAGGAACAATTGTCTTTCGGCGGTACGCTTGTCCGTTTAAGTGAAAGGCCTTTCTTCACAAAAGTGAACCTGAACGAAGATCCTATCAGGAATGCGATGTATGGACTGGATGTGAACTACCGCAGGGACCTCCCGAGACTGACTAAAATTTTAGATAAACTTCCATTCTATACAACGACAGCTCCATCCAGTGTAAATTTTTATGGAGAAGGAGCGGTTTTGAAACCTGGGCATGCACCACAGATAGGTCGTGGTAAAAATGGTATTATTTATATAGATGATTTTGAAGGAAGTAAATCGGGAATCGATCTGCGTTTCCCTCCGATCAGTTGGACGCTGGCTTCTGTTCCGGTGGGTGCCACCAAACCTCAAAGCAATGTATTGTTATTCCCTGAGGCAGATCTCAGCAATGATATTAATTATGGAAAGAACCGTGCAAAAATTGCATGGTACCAGATCGAACAGGCATTACAGCAATTCAGAACCGGTAATAACCCGATCACGGATGCGAACCTGTTGAGTGACCCTCGAACAAGGATCGTATACCAAAAAGAAATATTTCCGCAGCGTACCACCGGTTTCGGTGAAAACCAGCTGGTTACTTTTGATCTTGCGTATTACCCAAGAGAAAAAGGCCCCTACAATTTCCAGACATCGATTGGTGAGTTAAATGCAGACGGGACATTTAAAAATCCGAAGACCAAATTCGGCGGTTTGATGCGTAACATCGATCAGACAGATTTTGAAACCGGCAATATTGAATTCATTGAAGCATGGGTACAGGATCCTTTTATTAATCCTAATACGCAGAACAGTACAGGTGGTAAATTATATTTCAATCTGGGCAATATTTCTGAAGACATCATGAAAGATGGCAGAAGATTCTATGAAAATGGTTTACCAACACCGAATATACCATCCCCTGTGGTGGAAACAGTTTGGGGGCGTGTTCCCCAGAATCCTATACAGGTGACCAATGCCTTCAGTAATGATCCGGCAGACAGGGAATACCAGGATATCGGCCTTGATGGATTAAATGATACAGCAGAAGTAAGGAAAAGAAGACAGGATTACCTGGATTTATTATTAGCCAATTTCACTGCTGGTTCCCTGGCATATCAACAGGCTCTCAATGATCCGTCATCAGATAATTACCGTCATTACAGGGATGGATCGTTTACAGCTTCAGATGGAATTCTTACCCGTTATAAAAATTACAACAGCCCCCAAGGCAATTCACCGATCAACAACGGTGGCGAATTTACGTCAGCAGCTACATTATATCCTGATGCGGAAGACCTGAACAGGGATAATTCTATGCAGGAACCTGAAGAATATTTCCAGTATGTAGTAGACATCAAACCATCCACTGACCCTGTGATGTCGATCGGGTCTAATTTTATCGTGGATAAAAAAGTGGTCACCGTAAATCCTGCTAACGGCGTACAAAGGGAAGAAACCTGGTACCAGTTCAGGATACCGATCAGCAGCTATGATAAAAAGATCGGAAACATACCGGATTTTAAATCGATCCGTTTTATAAGAATGTTCCTTACCGATTTTGAAGATACAGTGGTATTGCGTTTTGGTGAATTGCAACTCGCAAGGAACATGTGGCGTAAATTCCAGTATAAGATCGATACAACAGGTATGTTCAATCCTGCAAGTTCGTCAATATTGAACGTTGGAGCGGTGAATATTGAAGAGAATGATAAAAGAACGCCTTTGCCTTACCGTACACCAAGAGAGATCCAGCGTGTGCAGACTTTAAGTAACAATGGTGTGAATCTTTTACAGAATGAGCAGGCTATGACCTTGCAGTTCTGTAACCTGGGAAAAAGAGATGCTAAAGGTGTATTCCAGACCTTTGCTAACCGTGATTTGCGTCAATTCCGCACGTTGTCGATGTATATTCATGCGGAAAATGCGGTTAAGCCACCCAATACCATCCAGGATAATGATCTTACGGCCATCGTTCGTATTGGTAATGATTTTGTAAATAACTATTATGAAATCAGGGTTCCGTTGAAATTAACACCGCTTAACCTTGGTTTGAATCCGGATACAGATGCCTATAATGATTCTTTATGGAACCCCGCAAACTCGCTGGAAGTGGATCTGAACCGTTTAACGCAGATCAAACAAAACAGAAATTTATCTTCCGCTTCCGTTACACAATTGTTTAAGGAGATACAGGCAAACGGCCAGGAATATTCTGTAATGGGAAGTCCTAACCTTGCAGAAATCAAAGGAATTCTGATAGGTGTTGAAAATACCAATTCACCTTCTGCCTGTGGCGAGATATGGGTAAATGAACTGCGTTTGTCTTCCATAGATGAAAAAGGTGGCTGGGCAGCTTTGGGCAGGGTAGATGTTAACCTGGCTGACCTGGGAACCTTATCCATTTCTGCCAATACCCATTCCAATGGTTTTGGTACACTGGAGCAAAGAATCAATGAACGTTACAGGGATGATTTCTTACAATTTGATGTGGCCACAACACTTGAATTAGGAAAATTATTACCTAAGAAAGTAGGAATGTCCATACCGGTATATGCCAGTTATTCTCAAACAGTAAGCAAACCGGAATATGATCCGTATGATATGGATATCACTTTAAAAGAAAAAATACGTACGGCTCCCACCAAATCTGCACGTGATTCAATTAAAGAAACATCCATTGATTTCGTTTCTGTAAAAACCTTGAATTTCACTAACGTCAGAAAAAATAAAACAAATGGCAAAACACCAAAGATTTATGACGTAGAAAATATTGACGTGAGTTATTCTTTCATAAAAACGGAAAGTCACAGCCCGCTCATTGAATACAATGATGTTACACGGCACCGTGGTGCCATAGGGTATAACTTTTCGCCTCAGCCAAAATTTCTGACGCCATTCAAAAATATTTTAAAGAAAAATAAAACACATTGGTTCGATCTGATCAAGGATTTTAATTTTAATTACATTCCGTCGCAATTAAGTTTCAGGGCAGATCTGAGCAGACAATTCGGTGTTATACGCCCGAGAAGTATCGGTACTTCAAAATACCAGATACCGGAAACGTATGACAAATATTTTGTGTTTCAGAGAGATTATATCATGCGATGGAATTTTACAAAGTCGCTGAACTTTGATTATGCAGCGACTAATAATTCAAGAATAGATGAACCGGCAGGAAGGATCGATACCAAAGAGAAGAAGGATACGCTGATGCGTAATTTATTCAAAGGCGGAAGAAACACTTTGTTCTTTCAGACCGCAAACTTTGGATATACACTGCCAACTTCCAAATTGCCATTGCTGGACTGGACCACCGTTAATCTAAAATACCAGGCCACATACAGGTGGATCGGCGCATCCCGCCTTGCGGTTGAATTAGGTAATTTCCTGGAGAACGGCCAGCAAAAAGAAGCTACCGTACAACTCGATTTTACGCGTTTATACCAGAAATCAAAATGGCTTCGCCAGCTGGATGTTCCTTCCAACAAAGAGGATAAAGAAAAGTGGAGAAACAGGATCACCAAAGTGAAAGATTCTGTAACTACCAAAAGCGGTAAGCGTATTGTCCAAACCAGGAGAATAGTGGATAAAACGGCAATGCCATACGTTGGAATGCCGGGAAAAATATTCGGTAAACTATTAACGAGTGTGAAGCAGGTGAATTTCTCGGTTTCTGAAAATGCTAATACGAGATTACCGGGATATACTGACAGCACACAGTATGTTGGTCAGAATTTTAAAAGTATGCAGCCTGGCCTGTCATTCATAATGGGAATGCAGCCCGATACCAACTGGCTGAACCGGAAAGCCAACGAAGGTGTCATTACGCGTGATACTAATTTCAACTCCCTCTTCCAGCAGAATTTTGATCAGCGTATAACCTTATCTGCACAGTTGGAGCCGGTGAGAGATCTTACCATCACGGTGAACCTCAGCAAAACATTCAGTAAAAATTACAGCGAAACATTCCGGTTCATAGATACTTCCGGTGGAACAGACAGGCGCTTTATGCATCTGAGTCCTTATGCCGGCGGTGGATTTGATGTGAGTTATATTGCCTTTAAAACACTGTTCGGAAAATTTGATCCGAACCGCGTCTCAGAAACTTTTAAAACATTCCAGAACAACAGGATCATTTTATCTGAACGTTTGGGAAGACTGAATCCCTACAGTAATGGCCAGGTAGGAGCTGACGGATATTATTATGGTTATGGAAAATATGCGGTGGATGTATTGATACCATCCTTTATTGCAGCATACACAGGACAGGATCCAAAAGATGTTGCCCTGATCAAACAAAGCAACGCCAATACTAAAACGAATCCTTTCAAAGCCATCCTTCCTAAACCAAACTGGAAACTGGATTACAGCGGTTTGACCAGAATAGGAACACTGGCCAAAATATTCAGCAGCTTCAACGTTTCACATGGTTATACAGCTAATCTGAGTATGAATGGATTCACATCCGCATTATTGTACCAGGATGTTTCCCGTTATGGTTATCCGTCATTCTATGATACGGTTTCTAAGAATTTCATTCCTTATTTCCTTGTGCCGAATGTTTCCATCCAGGAACAATTTTCGCCATTGATCGGTTTTGATGCGATGTTCACCAATCAACTACAGGCTAAATTTGAATTCGCTAAATCACGGCAGTTAAGTCTTAGTTTATACGACTACCAATTGAGTGAAGTAAGAAGCACAGAATATACCATTGGTGCAGGTTACCGGAAAAGAGGGTTGAAATTATTAGGAGGATTGAAACTTCCTAAATTCCTGGATCCGGATGGAACAGGTAAATTATCTAATGAGATCAACTTCAGGTTTGATTTCCGTTTACGTGATAATGTAAATGCGAACAGTCGTCTTGATCAGGATAATAATTTTGCAACCGGGGGAAGCCGCGAAGTAAGCTTCAGTCCTTCTGTAGATTATTTCCTCAACAACAGGGTAAACATCAAACTGTTTTACGATCAGCGGAAAGTAAAACCATATATTTCCTCTTCAGCGCCAACAACCAATACAAGGGCTGGGGTTCAGATCAGGATTTCATTAGCACAGTAATGACGGGATACGAGAAGCGAGATACGGGATGCGAGAAGGTGTATGATTAATAAAGACCTGTTTTCAGCAAATCAATAATATGTTGAGTTAAACAGATATTCTAAGTACTTTAAGTGAATCATTTTAAAAAACTTTTATCGTCAACGATAAAAGTTTTTTATTTAAACCTAAATACTATTATCAGGTGGAAGCCCCGTGCTAAAAAGATGTTTTTTTTG
>JANNZE010000269.1:0-1686 GCA_031410455.1 Chitinophagaceae bacterium
GTTTAATAATGCTATATTTTAAGGATAATAATTATTTCCAAAAGCTATAAACTAATGTTCAGGCTATTATTTCCTTAATAATTACAATAGATAATTTTATGTAAATACAACTTGTTACTTACTTTTAAGTTGTAAAAAAAATGACAACTCCATTGAATCATAAAAAAAGAATAATATGAAATATACATTAGCAACATTGTTCCTTCTGATGGCATTATCCGGATTCACACAAAATAAATATCCTGACATTGACATCTCCTATAAGAAATATGTGTTGCCTAACGGGCTCACGCTAATTGTAAATGAAGATCATAAACTTCCCATTGCTTCTTTCAATATATGGTATCATGTGGGTAGTAAAAATGAAAAGCCAGGTAAAACCGGTTTTGCTCATTTATTTGAACACATTATGTTCACCAGTGCTGAACACTATCAGAATTTTGATGAAGTAATGCAAACTGTAGGAGGTGGAAATAATAACGGAACTACCAGTAACGACCGTACCAATTATTTTGAGACATTTACAAGTACAGGACTTGACAGAGTGTTGTGGCTAGAAGCAGATCGTATGGGTTTCCTTTTGAACGGACTTGATAGTGCTAAAATTAATGTACAACGTGGAGTTGTACAAAATGAAAAAAGGCAAGGAGACAATCAACCTTATGCTATAGGAGACGAATTAACTACTAAAGCCACTTATCCTGCAGGACATCCCTATTCATGGACCGTTATTGGAAGTCTTGAAGATTTGTCTGCAGCCACTATGGATGATATCAGAGAATGGTTTCGCACTTATTATGGCCCCAACAATGCAGTTATTACCATTGCCGGTGATGTAAAAGCGGAAGATGTTTTGGAAAAGGTAAAAAAATATTTTAGTGACATCCCAGCAGGCCCGCCCATAGCAAAGTTTACTAAGAACATTGCCAAAATGAGTGGAACAACTTTTCAGCAGGTACAAGACCGTGTACCTCAAGCTCGCTTGCAGAAAACATGGAACGTTCCCGGGTGGGGAACTGCAGAAAATATACAATTGAGTTTGTTAGGAGATATACTTACCAGCGGCAAAACTTCCCGTTTGTATAAACGCCTGGTGCTGGATGAAGAACTTGCCAGCAACATTTATGCTTATACAAATGATAATGAGATAGGCGGACAATTTTATATTGTAGCATTAGCAAAACCAGGTGTCAAACTTTCGAAGATCAATGACATCATTAACCAGGAATTAAAAAAAATATTTACTTCGGGTGTAACGGTTACAGAGGTTGAAAGAACCAAAGCCAATTATTTTGTACAGTTCTTAAAAGGTATTGAAACTATTGGTGGATTTGGTTCCAAGAATGATATCCTTTCGCAAAGTGAAACCTATACCGGAAATCCGGATGCATATAAAAAAAATCTGGAGTTTATCCGCTCAGCCTCCCCTGTTGAAATAAAGAAAGTATGCGTTAATTGGTTAACTGATGGAGAATATGTACAGGAGATTTTGCCGTACGGAAATTTTGAAAATACACACTCAACATTAGACCGGTCCATACTGCCAGCCGTACCACACCCACCGGCTGCTAAATTTCCTGCTATAAAAAATTTTACATTAAGTAACGGATTAAAAGTTTATCTCGTAGAAAAACATGAATTGCCTTTGATCAGTATGGTAACTGCATTCCATGCTGGTTTCTCGGC
>JANNZE010000270.1:0-2228 GCA_031410455.1 Chitinophagaceae bacterium
TGCAACAACTCTTTGAGCTGGTGTAATTTGTCTGCAGCATTTTCCTGGAATACAAAATTAGAAATGCCTTCGATATGGTTATTGGCACTGAGCCATAAAAACGTAGCACCATTCCAGCCGATTTCAGCAATTAAATGCAGGGAAGCATTTTGTTCAGGTATGATATTGATCGTTGGTTTCAATTGTTTGAATTGGGTGGCAATAATAAGATATTTTTGCTGACTTTATGGAGAACGCACAGGCAATAAACGATCTGAAAGTTAAAGTAAGCAATAAACAAATTCTTACGATAGCATTCCCAATTACGCTTGCCATACTTATTCCACAGCTCAATATGCTTACCAACAGTATATTCCTGGGGCAATTAAGTAATGAAGCTTTGGGAAATGCCGGTATCACCGGTGTGTTCTATCTTATTTTTGCTGTAGCCGGTAACGGGATGAATAATGCGCTCCAAACCGTTTTTTCAAAAAATGCCGGCGGTGGCAATACAGAAGCTTTCCGGCATATTTTATCGCAGGGTATCCGCATCTCCCTGCAATTGGCAGCCTTATGCATCATTTTCACCTGGTTTGTGGCACCTTATATACTGGAACCTTTTGCAGATCCCAAAGCCTATCCGCAGGAAATGAGTTTTTTAAGAATACGCATCATGGGTTTGCCATTTTTGTATTTGTTTCAAATGGGAAATGCTTTTTTAGTGGCTTCCCTCAACAGCCGTTACCTGATGATCGGTTTTATTTGTGAAGCGCTGATCAATGTATTATTTGACTACCTGCTCATATTCGGAAAGTTTGGTTTCCCGGAAATGGGTTTCAATGGTGCAGCAGTTGCATCTGTAATTGCTGAATGCAGTGGTATGCTGGTCGTTCTTTCCGTGTTTATTTTTACCGGTATCCGTAAAAAATATTCTTTACTCGAAAATTTGAAATACTATAAATCGTACAGTAAAGAAATTCTGAATGTATCTCTTCCCCTGGTTTTTCAATATATCATCAGCGTAAGTACATGGCTTGTATTTTTTATTCTGATTGAAACACGTGGCACAATGGCGAAAGCGATCAGCAATGTAATGCGTAATGTATTCGGATTAGCCGGTGTATTTGTATGGGCATTTGCCAGTACCACCAATGCTATGGTAGCAAATCTGATGGGACAAATGCGCCAGGATAAAGTACTGACCATCATTCGGATGATCATGTTTTGGAGCATGGGATTGTGCCTGATGATGGTGGCCATACTCAATGTATTTCCGGAATCATTTTTCCGGCTCTTTGGACAGGATGAAAGTTTTGTTACAGAAGGAATACCGGTGATCAGGATGGTTTCCCTGGGATTATTATTCATGAGCATTGCCAACATCTGGCTGAATGGAATTACAGGCACGGGAAAAACAAAAGTGAACCTGCTGATTGAGATCGTTGCGATCTCTTTATACCTTTTGTATACCTGGTATTTTATGAAAGAAAATTATATTTCGCTGGCCATGGCATGGAGCAATGAATTTGTATACTGGACAGTAATATTTACGGCATCGTTCTTTTATTTAAGAAGCGGTAAATGGAAAACTGCTGAAGCTTCAAAACCGTTATAAAGGGATGCGGATTTTAATCAGACTTCCAGGAATTATTGGAAATGTTCACATCAGGCATTACATGATCCGGATCTATGGTAACACTCAGCAATTGTTCTTTAACCGGGATCCTGAGTTTAAAAACAGCTGTATTACTCCATATTTCTGCAGGAAATTTCAACATACCTTTTTTATGCCTCACCGTTTCATAACCAACGATGAGCGGCATTGCCATCCCGTTTAAATTGGCAACCGTAACAACAGGATCTGTGCTGTTATTCAATACCAGTGTTACAGCCTGGTCGAGCTTATAATTTTCTATGAACCACTCTCTCCAGAACCAGGAAAGATTTTCACCTGCAGCATTTTCCATTGTTCGGAAAAAATCATTGGGTGTAGGATGTTTGAATGCCCAGCGCCTGATGTATTCTTTGAATGCATAATCAAAACGTTCACGGCCCAGTATCTGCTCGCGTAATAAAGTTAATCCATATCCGGGTTTATAATAAAGGGCAACACCAATGTTTGATTCCTGCATGGCATCCGGCATATTCATGATACTTTCTGTGTTATCACTGAATAAATATGGAGCCATTTGCTGCATATTCACAGGACCGTTGTCATATTCACCTTTATTGAAATCTGTTGCAGATAT
>JANNZE010000271.1:0-6335 GCA_031410455.1 Chitinophagaceae bacterium
AGTGGCGGACAGGTTGGTTGCCCGATCGTATTCAGAGGCCCTAACGGAAGTGCTGGACAGTTGGGAGCCCAGCATTCTACGGCTTTTGAAAGTTTATACGCTAACATCCCGGGATTGAAAGTGATCTCCGTAAGCAATCCATACGATGCTAAAGGTTTATTGAAAGCTGCCATCAGAGACGACGATCCTGTTGTTTTTATGGAAAGTGAAGTGATGTATGGTGAAAAAGGAGATGTTCCGGAAGAAGAATATATTATTAAAATCGGCGAAGCGAAAGTGGTTCGAGAAGGCACAGATGTAACGATCGTTTCTTTTAATAAAATGATGAAAGTTGCATTAGGTGCTGCAGAAGAACTGGCAAAGGAAGGAATCAGTGCAGAAGTAATAGATCTAAGAACTATTCGTCCGCTCGACTGGCATACGATCCTTCAGAGCGTTAAAAAAACAAACCGCCTTGTAATTGTGGAAGAGCAGTGGCCATTTGCCGGTGTATCCACTGAAATTACTTATATCATACAAAAAGAAGGTTTCGATTACCTGGATGCACCTATCCGCAGAATTTGTTCTGCAGATGCACCGATGCACTATGCACCTAATTTAGTGGCAGCTTATCTGCCCGATGTTCCAAGAACCGTTAAACTGGTGAAGGAAGTGATGTATATGAAAAAGTAAAGTTTTACAAATCATCACGGTAAAAACATCCTTGCCTACTTTTACGTATAAATTAAAAGGATGGCTTACCAATCGTTAGAATCGTGCCTTACTGATCTTGAAAAAAACGGGCATCTCATCAGGATAAAAGAAGAAGTTGATCCGCACCTGGAAATGGCAGCTATACACTTACGGGTGTTTGAAGCCAAAGGCCCGGCCTTACTGTTCGAAAAAGTAAAAGGGTCGAAATTCAGGGCAGCTTCCAATATTTTCGGAACGTTAGAGAGAAGCCGTTTTATTTTCCGCAATACATTCAGGGAAGTTCAGCAACTGATAAATTTTAAGGCAGATCCCCTGGCAGCTATTAAAAGTCCCTTTAAAAATTTCTCAGCTTTGCTCAATGGCGTAAATGCATTGCCGTTGAAAAACCCTTTTTCAAAACCGGTACTGTTTGAAGAGATCAGTATCACAGATATTCCTCAAATACAACACTGGCCAATGGACGGAGGTGCATTTGTTACCCTGCCACAGGTATATACAGAGGATGCAGATCAGCCGGGCATTATGCATGCCAACTTGGGGATGTACCGCATTCAGTTATCAGGCAATGATTATATTTCCAATAAAGAGATAGGCCTTCATTACCAGTTACACCGCGGCATTGGCATTCACCAGCAAAAGGCACACAGGAAAGGGCAGCCTTTAAAGCTGAGTGTATTTGTGGGAGGTCCGCCATCTCATTCGGTAGCGGCCGTAATGCCTTTACCGGAAGGAATGAGTGAAATGACCTTCGCAGGAATTTTAGGCGGCAGACGATTCAGGTATACATACATAGACGGATATTGTATCAGTACAGATGCCGATTTTGTGATCACGGGTGAAGTTTTTCCGGGAGAAGTAAAGCCGGAGGGGCCGTTCGGCGATCATCTTGGCTATTATAGTTTGCAGCACGATTTCCCTTTGATGAAGGTGCATAAAGTATTTGCGAAAAAAAATGCGATTTGGCCGTTTACCGTTGTTGGAAGACCGCCGCAGGAAGATACCAGTTTCGGTGATCTCATTCATGAACTCACGGGCACTGCAATACAAAATGAAATTCCAGGACTGAAGGAAGTGAATGCAGTGGATGCTGCCGGGGTGCATCCTCTCTTACTGGCAATTGGTAGCGAGAGATATACACCTTATGCGCAAACTAAACAACCGGCAGAATTACTCACCATTGCCAACCGTGTGCTGGGAACAGGTCAATTGAGCCTTGCTAAATTTTTATGGATAACCGCAGATGATACCAATCAGCTTACGGCTAAAAATATTCCGGCATTTTTTCAATATGTGCTGGAAAGAATTGACATCAAAAGAGATGTTCATTTTTATACAAATACAACGATCGATACGCTTGATTACTCAGGAGAATCATTGAATAGCGGAAGTAAAGTAGTTTTTGCCGCTTATGGTGATATCAAAAGAAATTTAGCCACTCAAATTCCTTCCTGTTTTCATTCACTGAATAATTTCACTGAGGCATCACTGGTAATGCCCGGTGTAGTTGCGTTACAAACAAATGCATTTACAACGTATCAGAACGCAGCGCAGGAAATGGAGATGCTGAACCAGCAATTGAAAACGAATCTGGATCAATTGAAGGAAATGCCTCTGATCATTGTTGCTGATGATGCTCCGTTTGCGGCGGCAACACTTAATAATTTTTTATGGATCAGTTTTACGCGTTGCAATCCTTCTCATGATATCTATGGAGTAGATGCTTTTGTAAAAAATAAACACTGGGGATGCAATGGTCCGCTCATCATTGATGCAAGGATAAAACCGCATCATGCACCGCCATTGGTAAAAGATCCGGTTATTGAAGAAAAGATAGATCACATTTTTAACAAAGGAGGTAGTCTGTATCACTTGCGTTAACTTAAATTGCATTCATGAAATTTTTCAACCTGCTCATTCCTTTTGCTTTTTTATACAGTTGCAAAGCGCAGCCGAAATTACCATCTGCAACTGACGAGAATACATTGCTTTGGGAGATCAGTGGTAAACGAATCAAAACCTCCTACCTGTACGGCACCTTTCATCTGATGTGTAACAATGATATTGTTTTCAGCAACAATATGAAGGCGGCAGTCAAGGCGGTAAACGAAGTGTATTTTGAACTGGATCTTGATGATCCGGCCAGCACATTTGGCGCCATGTTATTTATGAACATGAATGAGGGTAAAAAATTACAGGATCTGTATACGCCGGAAGAATTTGAAAGACTGAGTAATTATTTCAATGATTCACTGCATACGCCGATAGCATTGATGCAACGGATGAAGCCTTTGTTTTTACAGTCGATGTTATATCCTAAAATGATGCCCTGTAAAAATTTATCAGGTGTGGATATGGAAATCCTGAAAATTGCCAAAGCTGAAAAGAAAGAGATCAAAGGACTGGAGAATATTCAGTTCCAGGCATCGGTTTTTGACAGTATCCCTTACAAAGAACAGGCGCAGCTTCTATTAAAGAGTATCGACAGTCTCGAAAAAGATGAAACGGAATTTGACCTGATGCTGAACAATTATAAATCTCAGAATCTGTCAAAACTGGAGTCTTCTGTTTCCGATAATGAATTTGGTTCTGCAGAAAATTTAGAATTGATGTTGTACAGCAGAAACAGGAACTGGGTGGCACAGTTAAAAGATATTCTACCTGAAAAATCTGTATTCATAGCCGTGGGTGCAGGTCACCTCGTAGGTAATAATGGCGTGATAGATCTGCTTCGTAAAGCAGGATATACACTGAGACCTATCCAGAATAAATAATTATTTTACCACCACTTCTTTGATGATGGTTTCACCCATTACTTCATTCACCCGTTCAATGATGCGTGGTTTCTGATACATAAGTTCATGTTTCAAAGGCGCAACATTGGTAGTGATAAAAAGTGTGGTTCCGATGATCTGGATTTTTTCTGTGTACTTCGCAATCGTTTTGCCCATAATCTGTTCCCAGGCATCTTCGATTTTGAGTGCCTGGATACTGTTTTTAAAGCGGCTGGTTTTTAAAAACTGCTTAAGTGCATCCTGGATAGAAATTTCTCCCATATCACAAAGTTAGGTGCTTGTGGTGTAGATATTTTCCCGCAATTGTAAAATCAGGAAATGTTATAAACTTATGAGCGTTGCAGGTATGCCCAGTTCAGCAAAAGAATGTTCCAGCCTTGACTGATGTGTATCTGTTATAAATACCTGGCCGTTGTTATGTGCACATACCCAGCCCAGTAAACGTTGCATTCTGTTGGCATCTAATTTTTCAAACACATCATCCAGTAAAAGAAGGGGAGCGAAGCCTGCATGATCGCGGATCAATTCGTATTCGCCTAATTTAAGCGCGAACAATAAACTTTTTCTTTGTCCCTGTGAAGCAACCTGCCTGAACACCGCATCATTCAGTTTAAAAACAATATCATCTTTATGAATACCACCTGTTGTTCTTTGCAGGTAAACATCCTGCTGAAAATTATCCAGCAATAAGGTTTGCATATCTTTTTCATGCAGTTGGCTAACGTATTCCAGTTCAATTTTTTCCGTACCGCCACATATCATTTCATAAAATGAATTTACCGATGGTATCAGTTCCAACAGAAATTCTTTTCTTTTTTTGTAAATGATGGCAGCAGGCAGAGCAAGTTGTTCGTTCAGTACATCCAGCACCATCCTGGAATTCTGTGTAAGTGGATCACCATTTTTCAGATGGCTGTTACGCTGTAATAAAATTTTATTGTAGTTAATAAGGTGTTGCAGGTATTCGGCATCTACCTGGCTGAGAACCGTATCTATGAACTTCCTCCTTGTTTCACTTGCTCCCGAGATGAGTTCTATATCATCCGGAGCAATCATCACCACCGGCAATAATCCAATATGTTTAGAATATTTTGAATACGGAACGCCATTGAGGCTGAATTCTTTTTTTGTACCGCCCCGGTGTATGCAGATCACTTCTTGTTTTTTGGATACCCGTTCAAATAACGCCTGGAGCCGGAATCCGTCGGTCTGGTGCCTGATATTCTGCTGGTCGGTTGATGAAAAATAGCTTTTGGTAAAACAGCAGTAATAGATGGCGTCCAGGAGGTTGGTTTTGCCAATGCCATTGAGCCCGCAGATGCCTACTACATTCTCAGGAAAAAGGAATTCACTGAAAGCATAATTTTTATAATGTGTAACCTTTATATGATCGAGCCTGAGCATGAGGATTTGCAAGATACGCACACTCCTGATGAACTGGTGTATAACCTTATTAAAGGGCCAATTTTCAAACCATTTACAATATTGATTTCTCCCTTATCTTTGCCGCCTAAAAATTTCACCATTGTCAACGAAGTTTTCAAAAGATACTTATCTGTATTGGTACGAATTGATGCTATTGCTTCGTCGTTTTGAAGAAAAAGCCGGGCAATTATACGGAATGCAAAAGATCCGGGGTTTCTGTCATTTATATATCGGTCAGGAAGCGGTGGCGGCAGGATGTATGACAGCCACCAATCCTGATGATAAATTCATTACGGCTTACCGTGATCATGCCCTGGCCATCGCCAAAGGTATTTCTGCAAAAAGCTGTATGGCGGAATTGTACGGAAAAGCAACCGGTTGCAGTAAAGGAAAAGGTGGAAGTATGCATTTTTTCGGGTTGAAAGAAAACTTCTTCGGAGGACATGGAATTGTGGGAGCACAGATAGGAACTGGTGCAGGACTGGCATTTGCTGAAAAGTACCGCGGAACACAAAATGTGGTATTGTGTTTTTTCGGAGATGGTGCTGCCCGCCAGGGAATGTTGCATGAAACTTTCAATATGGCCATGTTATGGGATCTTCCTGTTGTGTTTATTTGTGAGAATAATCATTATGCCATGGGAACTTCAGTGGCCCGAACCAGTAAAACGCTGGATCTTTATAAAATGGCCGATGCATATGAAATGCCTGCCGATTCAGTAGATGGCATGAGTCCTGAAAAAGTACACGATGCCATGCTGAGAGCTGTGAACCGCGCACGCGAAAAAGGCGGACCCACTTTGCTGGAGATCAAAACTTATCGCTATAAAGGCCATAGTATGAGTGATCCTCAGAAATACAGAACAAAAGAAGAACTGGAAGAATATAAATCAAAAGATCCTATCGATCATGTACTGAAAGTATTGAAAGACCAATACAAAGTAGATGATGCCGCCATAGAGGTGATCCATGAAAGAGTGAAAGCAGAAGTGGAGGAGAGTGTGAAATTTGCAGAAGATAGCCCATGGCCGGATAATAACGAATTGCTGAAAGATGTATACGTTCAGCAGGATTACCCATATATCACAGACTAATAACCAAGCAGCATAACTAAACTTACAATGTCAGAAAACAACCCAACAACTACTACAGCTCCTGTTACAACTCCGGTTAAAGACACCAGAGATGCGTCCGCTATTGCCCAGGGATTTTGGGCGAATTACAGCAAACCGATCATCTATGTGGGAACCGCCATCATCCTTATTATCGGTGGCTGGTTCATATATAAGCAATTTGTAAAACTTCCGCAGGAGAAAAAAGCCAATGAATCTATTTTCATGGCAGAAAATATCTTTGATAAAATGGCGGCAAACGGATTCAATAAAGATTCTGCAGTGATTGTTCTGAACGGTGGTGTACTGGAAGG
>JANNZE010000272.1:0-1538 GCA_031410455.1 Chitinophagaceae bacterium
CAAACTCGTTTCGCACAAAAATTCAGGGTGTTCTTTATTGAAGAACCTATATTTCATGCAGGGGAAGATATCTGCCAGGTTACACTTACAAAAGAAAATGTTTGGGTGGTGAAGCCACATTTGTCTGATGTGGAATCCAGTGAAATGGAACTCATTGTTCGTCAGAAAACCCTGCTTAATAAATTATTTGCCAAGATGGAAATTGAAAAATACCTGTTCTGGTATTATACTCCAATGGCATTAAAAATAAGTGATCAGTTTCGCCCTCTACGTGTGATCTATGACTGTATGGATGAATTATCAGCCTTCAAATTTGCACCTACGGAAATCAGTCAGCTGGAAAAAAAGCTTTTCGAAAAAGCTGATCTTGTATTCACCGGTGGACATTGCCTGTATGAGGCCAAGCAGGATTGTCATCATAATATTCATCCTTTTCCAAGCAGTATTGATAAAGAACATTTTTCAAAAGCAAGAGCCGATGTAAATGATCCTGCTGACCAGGCTCACATACCTCGTATGCGTATTGGTTTTTATGGCGTAATCGATGAACGTTTTAACATTAACCTGATACGTGATGTGGCTTCTTTAAGACCAGAATGGCATTTTGTACTTGTGGGACCTGTTGTTAAAATTCATCCTGATGATCTGCCACGCGATAACAACATTCATTACCTCGGAGGCAAATCTTACCAGGAATTGCCGCAATATCTTGCCGGCTGGGACATTGCAATGATACCATTCGAAAACAACCAGTCCACTAAATTCATCAGTCCAACTAAAACACCTGAATACCTTGCCGCAGGAAAACCCGTGATATCTTCGTCAATTCGCGACGTTGTAAAACCTTATGGCGAACTGGAACTGGTGCATATTGCTGATACCACAGAAGAATTTATTGCTGCTGTAGAAAAGGAATTGTCAACTGCAGATAAAACGGTATGGAATAAAAAAGTAGACCAATTCTTATCACAGATTTCCTGGGATAAAACATGGAACAGGATGATGAAACTGGTAGATGAATTGCTGCCGGTGGAAAGAACATTCAGAAAAAATGTTACCAACGCTGTTATGGAAGAAACCCTTACAGCCGGAAGATCTGTAATAAAATAGTCGGTTATGAATCATGTATTTGAAGGAAGGCCGGAAATATGGGCAGGTATTGAGTGTACGATCAACAGGCTGAAGTCAGGATATATTGATCAATTAGCATTATGTGGCCACTACGAAAGGGAAGATGACCTGGATGCCATCGCTGATCTTGGGGTGACCACATTACGTTATCCCATCCTCTGGGAAAAACACCAGCCTGTGAAAAACGGACCGATAAATTTTTCATGGGTGGAAAAAAGGTTATTGCGATTGAAGGAACTGAATATAGAACCGATCGCAGGACTGTTACATCATGGTTCCGGCCCTGCTTTCACCGATCTCCTGGATCCTAAATTCCCGGAATTACTGGCATCTTATGCAAAAGCAGTTGCTACAAAATTCCCATGGATCAAATACTACACACCAATAAATGAACCATTGACTACAGC
>JANNZE010000273.1:0-1958 GCA_031410455.1 Chitinophagaceae bacterium
TAATAAGTAAAATACATGGGGAGTTTTCCAGGAAAACACTGGTAATTAAAGATGAAGAAAATTACACACCGTCATTCAGAGCATTAATGAGGCCTTATTATCTTAATTTCTGAAAATGTAAATACCGGCTTTTGTATTTTATAGCAGCATCGTTGCGTCGCAATCTCTTCACCTGTTCAGCTCTGGGCAACTGTATCTATAGTTCTCAGATTTTTTGAATCCAGGTAATTTTTTACTTCATCAAAATCTGTAGAATAATGCTCCATACGAATCACAATCGGTGAACCCATTCTTTTATAATTGGATTTCATAATAGATCTGCCAAAAAAACTCGTTTGTTGTACTATAATATCTTCCGGAAATTTTAAGATCGGTACAATTATTTTTCTTTTTCTCAATTCACTGTAATCAATCCTTACAACATCATTCCAGTTCACATGTGCTTTCTGAATTCTGTCTGGACGAAATTTAATTCCTTCCTCATCAAATTCAACAACTGCATTTGTATCTGTAATTTTTAAAATACTTACCAACCATAAAAAAACAAATATGATCAGTGAAATAATCTGCAATGCAATCATTAAATCTGAAAGTTTGTGGCCACTTGCATTGGTGCCATTGTACAATGCATGTACACTATTATAAATAAGCCATGTAGACAAAAAAATAGAAATGAAAGCAGATGTTTTTTTAATTTTAATTTTCATTTAAAATTCAATTTTAATATCAACTTTCCCAGTTCAGTTGAATAAAGTTTCCATTCTCATCTGTATCTATGGCTATTACCTGGCTGGTTAATTCATTTCCAAAAGAATAATCAAAAATGGCGAACTGCTCTTTGTTTTCAGGGTAAATACCTACGCGTACCAGTTGCATTTTTTTCATTAATGATTCCGGCTGAAGATCCGGTTTTACATTTCTCCCGATTATTTCTTCAATATCAGCAGTAGATAATTCATCGAGTTGATGATCTATATATCCTGCAACAGTATCTTCTTCAAAAAAATCAAACTCAATTTTCTTTTTATTATTAATATCGTGTATCCTGATATTATCTATAAAATGACGAATGTAAGCTGCAGTTTCAACGCTGGTAACATTAATTTCAAAATTGAGATCGATACTAAAACGCTTACCATTTAATTCTCCTTCTCCGGTATATAAGTTATCCAGGGAAGATATATCTATGAAACCAATAAAGGGAAATTTAATTAATGCCATCTATTATACAAATTAATATTTTTTTACCTAAGTACATTATGAAGCGTATTATTTTTCTTTTTTTACTCAATGCTCTTTGCTGCAAATGGCTAACGCATCTGTTCGATAATAATTCTTACCATCATTATCCAGAGATACATGGGGAGAAATTAATCGTATTACCTACTCTCTTTAACCCGATAAAAGAATCGATAATGAGTTGATACATCCAGAATGCAGAACCTGTATACTATGTCTATCCGCCGCGGCCTTTATGTTTTTCTTCAGCATATACATCTGCGGCAATTTTATAAATCAGGTCATCCAACTGCTGATGTATCTTTTTTAAATTTTCTTGATATAAAATAGATCATACATACCACTGCAATAAAAATGATGGTGGAGATAATCTCCCATTTGCTTAAACCGGTTAGTAGCCAAACAATTGACGCAATGCCGATAAATGGAAAGAGTAATCCCCCTGGCATTCTAAATGTTTTTTCAGTATCATCCTGTTTTTCCCTTCTTAATTTAATGGTTGCTAAAATAACAGCCAGGTATATAATCAATATGGCGGCACTGGCCAGTAAAGCCAATTGTCTAAATCCACCGGAAATAGAAAAAATAAATATGAGGCTGCCGTAGGTTATTACAGCTAAATATGGCGTAGCAAACTTAGAATGAACCTTGCCGAGAAACCTGGGGAACATGCCATCATTTGCACCGGCAAATAATGAACGTGGCGTAGCCATCACATC
>JANNZE010000274.1:0-2497 GCA_031410455.1 Chitinophagaceae bacterium
CACCGTATGACCGCCAATCGCGCCGCCCAGCAAAGTCTCCCAACCAGGAATGATTGCCTTAAAAAGCGTATGCAGCGCCTCGCCGCCAATCCACGCTTGACTGCCAAACCAGCCACAAGCCACAAGTGCGCGCATCAAGGCAGGCAAATTCGAGCCAATCGTCCCATACGCCGCGCGCGCAAAGACTGGAAACGGAATCCCATATTTCGTCCCCGGATGTGAATTCAGCAAAATCGGAATCAGCACAATCACATTGCCAAGCAGGATGGTGAACAGCGCCTGCCACCAATTCATCCCCGCCGCAATCAAGCCCGATGCCAGCATGTACGTCGGAATGCAATGCGCCATCGAAACCCACAACGCCGCATAGTTGTACGTCGTCCAGTTACGCTTGGCGATAGGCACTGGTGCAAGGTCTTCGTTGTAGAGGGGGCTGGCAGTGATCGCGGCAAGGTCGCGGAGTTCGACCCTGCCGTCAGGGTATTGAAATGTTTCAGCTTCGGTGTGAGACGCCATGCGGAACTCCAACAGTTACTTAGATTGAAAATCAAACATTTTCTGAACTTTTAGAAAACACGTGAATGATCTCCGAACAGCCTACTCAGAAATCTCGGACGTGCAAAGCCTTTTGCTGCAATATGGCCCAGATTTTTGCACGAGTGGCCTGGTAAATGCATAAGCCAAAGTACCCAGGGACAAAACCCTGAATTATTTTTGGAGGAGGACAGCATGAGAAAGTTATCGAATACAATTTTGGCAATCTGTGCTCTGGCAATTCTTACCTTAGGAGCATTTGCTGATGACCACGACAAAGACAAAATGCTGATAACTGGCGTACATTTTTAAAATGGTTTTCTCCGGGGAAATGAATGGTATCAACAGGCGATGTAGAGAAATTTCTTACAACGGGAGAAGTTGAAAAAGCCAACGCAATAAAAGCAGCCACGATGATTTTCAGCATAAATAAATTTATTCTGCAAAGATAAACCCCTTCTGATTGTAATACTTACCAGCAAAATCATCATTAAATTTGATCTATGAAGCGGCTCATCACATTGTCAGTGTTTTTTTTATTTTCCTGCCACGATAAAAAAGAAGCGCAAAAACCAACTCTCAACATAAGTGAAGAAGATTCTTTATTGAAGATGGTGAACCTTTATCCCGACAGCGTGATCCTAAGGGAAAACCTGATACAGTATTTCCGTGACCAGGAGAATTTTGTGAAAGCGCTGGATCACACAGACAAAGGCATTCGTGCAGACAGCAACAACCACAGGATGTGGTATATAAAAGGAATCCTGGAATCTGAAAGTTCCGACACTTCCGCTGCAATTGCTTCGCTCGAAAAAGCAGCATCTCTGGATCCGAATGCAGATTATTTGTTACGTCTTGCCAATTTATATGCACTCACCGGCAACAGTAAAGCTATCAGGCTGGCAGATGAACTCACCAGATTTGATATTGCTGCCGAAAAAATATTGTACATCAAAGGCGTGTATTATCTGGCACTGAAGGATGCCGCAAAAGGAATCGGGTTCATGGACAAAGCACTGGAACTTAATTTTACTTTCATGGAAGCTTACCGTGAGAAAGCGATCGCTTTATATGATCAGCAAAAATATGAAGGGGCTTTGCAGGTATTAAATAAAGCGGTTACATTGCAGAATAGTTTTGAAGAGGGTTATTATTATATAGGAATGTGTCTTGAAAAACTGAACAGAAATGAGGAGGCTGCGGATGCTTATCAGAAAGCATTGATGTATGATCCTCAGTATGAAGAAGCAAAAACAGCATTACAAAGAATTGAAAAAATAAATAAATGATCATCGCCCCGTCGTTATTATCTGCTGATTTTTTACAATTACAAAGAGATTGTGACATGCTCAACAAAAGTGAGGCCGACTGGTTTCACCTCGATGTAATGGACGGAAGATTTGTTCCGAATATTTCTTTCGGACCGATGATCGTTGAATTTTTCAGAAAGTCAACCACCAAAGTCTGTGATGTTCATCTGATGATAGAGGAACCTGAACGCTATGCCGAAGCTTTCAGAAAAGCCGGTGCAGATCATCTTACCGTGCATATTGAAGCGTGCACACACCTGCACAGAAATATTCAGCAGATCAAACAACTGGGAATGAAAGCCGGTGTGGCAGTGAATCCGCACACGCCTGTACATTTACTGGAAGACATCATCGGCGATATTGATATTGTTTGCCTGATGAGTGTAAATCCGGGTTTCGGAGGACAAACTTTTATTCCAGGGACGATTCAAAAAATTAAATTATTAAAGAGCATGATACAAAAAGCAAATGCGCATGTACTCATCGAAATTGATGGCGGTGTTTCTGTATCCAATGCTCCGGAGATCATTGCTGCAGGTGCAGATGTACTGGTGGCAGGAAATGCAGTGTTTAAAGCAGCCGATCCGATCGCTACTATCCACGCATTAAAAAACAGTTGATCAATTTTCTAAAATTCCACATGAGATTCATCA
>JANNZE010000275.1:0-1913 GCA_031410455.1 Chitinophagaceae bacterium
TCATCAGCAATGCTTGTCTGTGAGAAGCTGTTCTGCTGAGGTTATTTTTTTATTACCGTGATTCATTTGACTTTGTTTTAAACCTGTACCGTGTCAGGAATTACAGGTGATTATTAAATGTGCGAATTTGCAAATTTGCGAATGTATTTTTTTTTAATTTATGTGAGTAGAATCATTTGCACATTTGCAAATTCTCCCACCTACACATTTATTCATCGTCTAATTTTAATTTGCTCAGATCCATACCGAAGCTCAGGCCTCTGTCGTGCAGAACTGAATCGATCTCAGACAATGATTTTTGTCCGAAGTTTCTGAATTTCATCAGGTCTTCCTGCTCATACTGAACCAGTTCAGAAAGTGAATTGATTTTAGCTGCTTTCAGGCAATTGAAGGCACGAACAGACAGGTCAAGATCTTCCAGTGGCGTCTTCAGCATTTTGCGCAATTGCAAAGTCTGCTCATCCACCATATCTTCTTTCTTATCTTCTTTGGTATCGAAAGTAATGTTCTCATCAGTGATGATCATCAGGTGCTGAATAAGAATGCGGCTTGCCTGCTTAACAGCTTCTTCCGGATGAATGGTTCCGTCAGTGATCACATCCATGATCAGTTTTTCGAAATCGGTACGTTGTTCAACCCTTGTATTCTCGATCAGGTATTTTACATTCTTGATCGGTGTGTAAATTGAATCAACTGCGATATATCCGAACTGGGAACTTTTATCTTTATGATCTTCTGCAGGAACGTAACCACGACCTTTTCCGATAGTGATCTCGATATCAAGTTTAGAACTTGAATCCAAGGTGCAGATCAGTAATTCAGGATTCATAACCTGGAATGCAGGAGAAGCTTCTCCAATCATACCTGCTGTGAATTCTGTTTTATTTTTGATAGATAAGCTGACTTTTTCAACATTCACTTCATGATCAACTTTAGATTTAAAACGAACCTGCTTTAAATTAAGAATAATCTCCGTAACATCTTCTGTAATACCTTTCAACGTTGCAAACTCGTGATCTGCACCGGCAATGTTAATTCCTACGATAGCATATCCTTCCAGTGAATTGAGTAAAACACGGCGTAAAGCATTACCAATGGTAACACCATAACCTGGCTCAAGTGGACGGAATTCAAATTGTGCTTCAAAATCATTAGCTTTCTGAAGAACAATTTTATCTGGTTTAACAAAATTTAAAATGCCCATTTGTATTTTGTTGTTTTAATTTTTAAAATGTGCATCCATACTGAAATGATCAGCAGGAAACATGCTTATTTAGAATACAATTCCACGATCAGCTGTTCCTTGATATTTTCAGGAACGCTTTCTCTTTCAGGATAAGCAACAAAAGTTCCTTTCATTTCGCTATCGTTGAAATCGATCCAGTTGAATTTTGCATTCTTACCACGCAAATTGCCGGTTATAGAAGCATTGGCAGCACTTTTATTTTTCAATCCGATGATATCTCCCGGCTGACAACTGTAAGAAGGAATATTTAAAACTTCGCCGTTTACAGTAATGTGCTTGTGACTAACAAGTTGGCGTGATGCCTGGCGGCTGGGCGCAATACCCATTCTGAAAACTGTATTATCTAAACGTGCTTCTAATAATTTGATAAGATTTTCACCGGTAACACCTTTCTTACGACTGGCTTCGTCAAAAGTTTTACGGAATTGTTTTTCAAGCAAACCGTAAGTGTATTTTGCTTTTTGCTTTTCTTTCAGCTGCAGTGCATATTCACTTGCAGTTTTACGCTTTTTGGTAGCGCCGTGTTGTCCCGGAGGATTACTGTTTTTTGTTAACCATTTTCCGTTTCCTGTAATAGGTTCGCCGAATCTGCGGGAAATCTTGGTTTTGGGGCCTGTGTAACGTGCCATGTTTTTTGTGTTGGTCTTTTAGTGACGATGCATTATCA
>JANNZE010000276.1:0-1951 GCA_031410455.1 Chitinophagaceae bacterium
GTAAAATCGTAGGGACAATGCAAACAGCCATTTCCACAGCAAAATCCTTTATCCAGATGGTATTTTTCTGTGAGAACAATATAACCATCTGTGTTATAGTAAAAGTCTTCTCCTTCAATCAATGGGTACATGGTTGATCAGCTCTTTTAATTTTTCATCATAATCCGGAATTTCGGCCGGTAAAGTAAAGCAGATATAATGTATCTGTTTACTATTGGCAATGTCCAGGCTTTCATAATGTGTACGGATCTTCAATTCCGGTTTTGTATCTGGTCCTGCAAAAACATTACTAAGGTTTTCAACAACTGAAAGATTATAGAGTTCACACACCTGCAAGGTAAAATGATAAAGTTGTGGTGAGTCTGTTTTTAAGTGGATCAACCCGCCTGGTTTCAAAAAACGGTTATATAAGCGTAAGAAACGGGGATGTGTTAGTCGCTTTTTGGCTTTTGAAAGACGTAACTGGGGGTCGGGAAAGGTGATCCAGATTTCATCTGCCTCATCTTTCTCAAAATACTGGTCAATTTGTTCGATCTGTGTCCTCAGGAATGCAGCATTGTTCAGTTGCATATCCAAAGCTTTACGTGCGCCGATGTACATACGGTTTCCTTTCACGTCTACTCCAATAAAATTTCGTTCAGGGAAAAGGTCCGCCAGGCCAAGTGTATATTCCCCACGTCCGCAGGCCAGTTCAAGGGTAATTGGATTTGGTTTTTCAAAAAACGCCTGCCATTTTCCTTTTATATCAGCTGGATATTCCAGTACATTTTGAAAAGAACGGATCTGTGCAAACCGAAATAGTTTTTTCTGGGCCAAGTGTAAAAAATTTGATCTGCGAAAGTAAAAGGACTTCCCGAAACTGCCCTTAATATTTTCATTGCTTTCGTTCAGGTAATAATTATACTTGAAATGGGTCTTTTTAAGGCGCATGTAAATTTACTATCTATTTTTTTTTCTTTTAAAGAACTGGATAAATGCAAAAGATTTCAATGTATTAATGAGGTTTATCAATAAAAACTAAAAAACTTTAACACATTTTATTAGAAATAATTTAATAAATAAATGTTTTCATACATGATTTATTTAAAGAAAACTACGATTTTTTGATATTGCACAAAATACGCAAGGCATCGTAATTATACGGTATTGCAAAAAGAGAAAATGTACTATATGTTTGTCGTAGAAACTGATGATGTATAACAGTATCGCAGTTTCAAAACCTCAACCTTAGAAAATGACAAAGTTTATCCGCCTTTTATCATGTGCTTTTTTTGCACTGATTATTTCTTCCACATCAACTCAAGCACAGACACCGGTTTTCAAATTCTGCAAACCAACTTTAAAATCAGGAACAGATAAAGCAGAAGGTGCTGTATATTTTTTTGATAAAGTATATACCACTAACAGAGGCTTTGAAGTAGATGCTTATGTAACGCTAAAATCACTGGTTAACGGTGCGATTTTAACGAATATAGATGATTCAACACAGGGATATTATAACGCTTGGCAGCCAATCGTTATTGCAAATCCTGCCATTGGAAGTTCAAAAATTGAATGGGAAATAGAGTTTAAAACAAACACAGGGATTGCCTATATTTTTTCTGATTTTGAATTTGCAGCAATTGATGTAGATGGTGATAATGCTACGTTGAAAGAGTTTGTAGAGTTTAGTGATTATAGTCTGCATTTTACGCCGGCAGGAGTCATCTCTGCACTTACCATTATTGATTCTGTATCTACCATTAACAGCGTTTCCAACATTAATATATCACAAGCCTTTGGCCCAATCGCTAACCGTACGGCTATCGACACTAGCAGCCTGGATGTAAAGATCAATTATCTATTTACTAATAAAAGTAAATTTGTAATGTCTACCGGAGTTATGGTAGAAGCAACGGGTGGTGCTAATACAAGATATTTTTGCATCTATCCGATTGATGCAGAAATTCTT
>JANNZE010000277.1:0-13476 GCA_031410455.1 Chitinophagaceae bacterium
GCAGGGTTTCAAAAAAAGAAGCCAAGCAACAATTAGGTTTGACTGCTGATGTAAGGATCGTAGGAACACTTACCAATATTTCAAAAATATTTTCAGAGAAAAATGAAGTAAGTTTTGCTGATTTTTTATTGAGTAGGGCAATATTGCATTCCCATCTTCAATTCATGATTGTGGGATTGACAAAAGATGATTTTATTTCATTATTGAGTAAAACGGCTGCATTGCCATCAAATATCATTTGCCTGGGGTTGGTAACAGACCCTGATAAATATTATAAGGCTTTTGACTATTTTATTGAACCATTCCCGATTGCATCTCCTTTGGGTATGTTAGATGCCTGTAAGTTTGGTGCTTTTCCTGTTTTTTCTCCGCACGAATGTTATTTATCTGCATCATATGAAGCATTACATCACTCTGTATCAGAAATATGTAAAAGATCATTAAACAAAAAAGAACTGATAGAACATTTCAATGAAGCAATAAATTTTACGGATGAAGAATTATCAGGTAAATCGGTTGCTATCATTCAGTTGATTGCAGATCATCACAGGGGAAAGGGATGGGCAGATACATTGAATGAACATAGCTTGCTGAAAGGCAATGTTGATGATACGCCTCCGGTTGATCCGCTGAAGGAGATGCAATTTTTTCAGCATTATGTTAAAAAAACGGCCAATGAATTGTTCGAATATTTATTTCAATTGAAATCAATCGTATCAGGGAAAATGTTAATCACCTTTTTCTTTGGAAAAAACAAATTGTTTTCATTCTCTCAATTGTCTAAAAGAAATTACAAACTTTTTTTGTGGAAGCTTGTAAAAGGTTAAGTTGAAGATCGCATTCATTATACTGGCTTATAAAAATCCTGAACAGATAAGTGGACTGGTGGAAAGCCTTACGCATCCTGATCATTATTTTTTTATTCATGTTGATAGAACAAAAGATATTTTACCTTTTCAACAGGCATTGAAGAAAAATGAAGTTGCCAATATCATTTTTGTAAAAAGGTATAATTCATACTGGGGAAGTTACCTGTGTGTGAAAGCAATGTTGAATTCCATGGAAACAGCATTAGTGCATAAAAGTTCATTTGATTATTTTATTCATCTGAGCGGGCAGGATTATCCGGTCACTTCTGTTACAGAGATCAGGGAAAAATTACAGGCTTCATTACCATCTAGTTTCATGTATCATTTTCCACTTCCCTGCCATTGGAAAAATGGTGGAATGGACCGTTTGCAAAGTTGTTCTTTCTTCATTGGAAGCAAAAGAATTGTACTGACTGATAAAATTCAGAATCCTGTTTATAAATTTATTTACAGGCAATGGAGAAAGAAAATTGATGCATTTGACCAGGCAAATCGTTATTACGGTGGAGAATTTTATTTTATACTTCATCGAAATGCAGTGCAGACTTTATTGAACAATATCGAGTCAGATAAGAAACTGGCTTCCCGTTTAAAATATACGCTCATTCCGGAAGAGATCTACATTCCTTCCATGCTGATGCAAAATGAAGGCAGCAAACTCGATATTCAAAATGAAACACTAAGATTTATTCCCTGGGAGTCAATAGGCAGTTCCCCAAGAACCATTCAGGCGAGTGATCTGCAGCAAATTGAAAACGGGCATTATTTATTTGCACGAAAATTTGATTTTGAACAACACCCTGAAGTTAAAATATTAATAGACCAGCATATAAAAAGTAAAACAACACATTCTAATGAGTTCCGTTAAAAAATCGATCCATAAATTTTTACTGAGAGGTTCCTTTTACCTTAAACAAAAAGCAAAAAGTTTTGTGGTAGCACCTTCAAAGAATGACTGGAGTTATGGTATTCATCTATGGCATGCCAAACCCGAAAATAAAAAGCTACGTTATGATTTTCCGTTAACCAAAAATTCAATTGTATTTGATTTTGGTGGATTCGATGGTCAGTACAGCAGTGATTTATACGGAATGTATGGTGCAAAAACATACATATTTGAACCATTGCCTGCTTTCTATAAAAAAATTGATGAGCGTTTTAAAAATAATCCTGACTTTAAATATTTTCCGTACGGACTTGCATCAAATGACCGCACAGAGGCTATGGGAATTGCCGGTGATGCAACATCTTTTTTGTCTGAAAAAGTAACAACACGTTCAGAAAAAGTAGAAATACATCTTAAGGATGCAGTCGCATTTTTCAATCAGCATCCAATTGATAATATTGATATGGTTAAGATCAATATTGAAGGAGGAGAGTATGAACTTCTGGAATACCTGATCGAGAAAGGCCTGATTCATAAATTCGATAACATCCTGGTACAATTTCATCATTTCGTGGATAATCCTGAAGAACGGATGAATGCGATACATAAAAACCTGGCTAAAACGCATAAACTCACTTTTCAATTCCCTTTTGCATGGGAAAACTGGAAAAGAATATAAATCCTGATGGGAATAATTGATAATTTTTTAGAAAAAAATGATAAACGGGTTTTTGGCCTGGATGTCATGCGCTCCATTGCTATTTTATTAGTAGTGTACGGGCATGGGGTGTATGTATTGCCGAAGGAAGCAAAATTTAAGTATTTGCTTCCGGTGCCGTATATTGATGGAGTGTCTGTATTTTTTGTTTTAAGCGGATTTCTGATTGGTGGAATTTTACTGAAGATTATTCAAACGTCCAGATTTACAGGTAAAGACCTATTCAATTTCTGGATCCGTAGATGGTTCCGCACCTTACCGAATTATTTCCTGGTACTGTTGATATTGATTTTTTGTCAGAGGTTCATTGCATCAGAAAGTTCATATCTGAATTATTTCTTTTTCCTGCAGAATTTTGCATGGCCCGGCCCTTCCTTTTTTCCGGAAGCGTGGAGCCTTTGTGTGGAAGAATGGTTTTATTTACTATTCCCATTGGCCTGTTTTATACTTTTCAAAATGATGAAACACAAAAGCAGGTCTGTACTGGTGGTAGCTGTTGTTTTTATCATTGTTCCTTTTGTATTAAGAATATATAAACATTATGCAGGTGTTGAAGACTGGAATAATGAGATTCAGAAAGTGACGGTGATGCGGCTGGACTGCCTGATGTACGGAATCATTGCTGCCTATTTTTATAAATACAGAACTGCTGCGTGGATCAATTATAAGAATACCTGCCTGGTATTATCTATCATGCTGGTCCTGTTTTTAACCGTTTATTCGAGAATGGCAAAAGGAGATACAATGTTCCTGCATGTATATCAATTTAACCTGGAATCCATTGCGTCCATGCTTGCACTTCCCTATTTCACACAATGGAAATTCACGAAGTTTAAATCTGCTGCGTTTATCTGCACTTTTATAAGTATCATTTCTTATTCGATGTATTTACTGAATCTGACACCTGTGCAGGGCCTGGTAATTCCGGGGGTTTCTTCTTTAATAGGTTTAACGGAAGAAGCCGGCTTTACATTTTATGCGTTGCAATATTTTATGTTTTGGTTTTTTACCATCGGTCTTTCATTTCTTTTATACAGATTGTATGAAAAACCAATGACCGATCTGAGAGATAAATTTTAATTGGCTTTTTTCTCCATTATAATACCATGTTATAACCAGGCTGCCTGGTTGCTACAAACCATTACTTCTATTCAAAAGCAGTCATTTAAAGACTGGGAAGCTATCATAGTGAATGATGGTGCAACAGATGATACTGCAACAATTGCTGAAAATTTAGCAACAAAAGATGCCCGCATAAAAGTAGTACATCAGCAAAACGGCGGCTTATCTGCGGCACGTAATGCAGGTTTGAAGATGGCAACAGGTGCATGGCTTGATTTTTTAGATGCAGATGATTATTACCTGGAGGATTGTTTGGCAGCAGTTTCAAATGCAACACGGTCTGCAAACGCAGATATCATACAGACTGCCTATAATATGGTGGATGAAGACGGTAAATTTATCAATTTCAAAAATGTACATGGTGACAGTGGTTTAATGCTCGATGTTGTTTTGAATGGAAATCCGGGACCTTGCCAGTCATTATTCATCAACAGATCTTTCGCAGCTTCACTTGGAGAATTTGATACAACGTTAAGAAGTGCCGAAGACTGGGATTTCTGGCTTCGTGCCGCTAAAGCAGGGGCGAAAAGATATATTATACAGAAGCCATTGGTCGCTTACAGACAATTGGATAACAGTATGAGCAGAAATCCATGGACGATGTATATGAATACACTTAAAGTGATAGAGCGACGTAAACAAAAGGATAACAGGATTGAAAAAGCCAGTGCGTATAATGTTGACAGAAGTATAAACGATATGCCTGCCATTAAGCATCGGCTGCTTCAATGTCTTGGACTAAACATTATGCAGGGCAATATTGATGAAGCCATTCAATATTTTACAATTGAATCAAAGAAATATGATTTAAGTTATAAGCCAGCTGATTTTGCCATTATGAACTCGTTTTTATCTTTTCGGCACTGGTACAGGAAAGATGATGTATTCCGCGTATTAAAGGAATATCCAAAGCACTATAATGCTTTTTTTAAACTGACATCTTTCTCTCAGGATTTTATTGATGCAGCGTTCAGGTATGTGTTTAAGTTTCATTATAATAACAGTAATGTCATCAGTTTTGGAATACTGGGTAAAATTTTAAATTTCCTGCATAACCGAAAACTGAAAAAAGTTAATTTAACAGAGAAAGGATATTGATGCACGGCGTTTCCATTGTAATATGTACACATAACAGAGCATCTTATCTGCGCCAATGTCTGAAGTCTTTTACAACGCAAACTACAATGCCAATCAATGTGGAGTTCATTGTAGTGAATAATAATTCTTCTGATGACACACAGAAAGTTTCATCGGACTTTGAAGGAATGCTCCCGGGATTGAAATGTGTACATGAAAAAAATATTGGTTTGAGTTTCGCCCGTAACCGTGGGATTGAGGAATCTGTTTATGATTGGGTATGTTATATGGATGATGATGCCATGGCACATCCTGATTATATGGAACGATTATTCGATTTGATGGATAATCATTCATTCGATGGCTTTGGCGGCATGTTTCTACCGTGGTATGAACATTCAAAACCAAAATGGTTGTCACCGGATTTCGGGAAGATGACCATGTTACGGAAAGATATCGGACCATTACCGAAAGGAAAAACTGTTGCAGGAGGTATTTGCGCTTTTAAAAAATCGGGGCTCATACAAGCCGGTTATTTTCCAACCGATATTGGTATGCGTGGAAATATTATCGGTTATGGCGAAGAAACGATTCTGCAAAATAAAATGCAGGATGCCGGAGCAGTGATCGGTTTCGATCCTTCCTGGCAGATCGATCACCTGGTGGCAACCTATAAACACAATTTAAACTGGCATCTGAAAAGAAGTTATGGAAAGGGCCGGGATGCACAGATCGTGAAAGGTTCCCTGCCGCTGGTAAAAAAAATATTTCTCTTTTTCCGTGGAATCGCTGTAGCAGGGTTTTCATTATTAAAAAATAGTATCCGCCTGTTTACAAAAAATTACTACTGGCAGAATTACATGGTTGATTCTGTTGGTTATTTGTACCTGGTGGCGGGCAGGGTTTCTGTATAGATGAATTTTAAAAATCCCTTTTTCAGCATCATCATTCCTGCTTATAACAGGGCGGAAATACTGAAGGAAACCATTCCTTCGGTGTTGTCACAATCTTTTTCTGATTTTGAATTGATCATTGCAGATGACGGATCTGCCGATGATACAAAAACAGTTGTCAGTAAATTTGAAGATCAGCGTATCAGGTATTATCAACAGGTAAACAGGGGAGTATGTGCTGCCCGGAATTCAGGAGCACAAAATGCCAAAGGTGAGTTTGTGATTTTTTTAGACAGTGACGATCATATTGAACAAAACTGGCTGAAAGATTTCAATACAGCTATTCATGCAACGAATGCTGACATTGTATTTTGTTCTGTAAAGGTGCAGCGTGCCAATGATTATAAAATCATAGATCCTAAAGATCCTTATCATAATAAAAAAGACTGGGGTGTTTTCCTGGCAGGTGCATTTGCCGTTAAAAGAGATTTATTTATTAAGATTGGTATGTACGACAGCAAAGTGCATTTTGGAGAAAATACAGAATTGAGTTACCGTATCAAAAAAGAAAATGTTGTTCCGGCTTTTATAGATGCTGCTAACCTGGTGTATAAACCTTCTGCAGGTGGAGGTAGTAAAAACCTGCAGAACAGGATTGATTCAAACTTATACATTCTCCATAAACATCAGGACTGGTTTGCGCAGCGTCCATCTTCAAAAAGATATTATTTACAAACAGCAGGTATTGCCAGTTATAAGCTCAATAAAATAAAGGAAGCAAAGAAATTATTATTTCGTGCATGGTTACTCAAACCTTTTAATGCAACGGCATTTGCACGTATTGTATTATTGAACTTTCCATTCATTGCAAAAAAAATGTGGAAACCGAAAACAGACTGATATGCTGAGTAATAAATGGAAGAAAAGAATTGTTGCCTTCAACCGGAAACTCTCAAATATCAATTCCGGAATTTATAAAGATTATAAAGATCCGGAATCAGTTTTATTGAAATACTGGGATTTTGTGCCAAACTGGGGTGATACGGTGAATCCATATCTAGTGCATAAAATAACGGGTAGGAAAATAGTTTCTTCCAACAAAGTTTTCAACTATCAGCATAAACCCGAACTGCTGGGTATCGGAAGTATTATTTCCGGAGACCTGAGCAATTTTGTTATCTGGGGTTCAGGTGTATTGTCAGCAGAAACTACGATCTACAACAAGCCAAAAAAAGTACTGGCGTTGAGAGGATATAATTCACTTAAAAAAATAAAGGAAGTTGGCGGTGATTGTAATGTATTCGGTGATCCTGTTCTGTTGTTTCCTGGTATATTTCCCGACACCCATATTGAGAAAACGCATCGTTATGGAATAGTTCCGCATTATTCTGATAAAACAAAGCCCGGCGTTTTACAATTGGCAGCTTTAAAAGATGCTTCTGTTAAGATCATAGATATTCAAACTGACACGGAGAGTTTTGTGAAAGAAGTATTGAGTTGTGAGAATATAATTTCCAGTTCTCTGCATGGATTGATCCTGGCAGAAGCTTATGGTATTCCGACATGCCGTATCATGTTGTCTGAAAATCTGAAACGTGGTGATTTTAAATTCTATGATTATTATTCCGGCGTTGGAATAAAAACCATGGAGACCGTATTGATACATGATGATATCACAAAATGGAAGGAAGCATTTCTGAAATGTTCTGTAAAGGATATTTCCTTTAATAAAAACGAATTGTCAGGTTCTTTGAAAGATTATTTTGATAATGCAGGCAGATAAACGCTATGCTGTATTTATTATGACGTATCAGAGAGAAGTAATTCTGGCTGATACGATCCATAAATTATTAGCACAAACCATACCTCCTGCAAAGATCCTTATCGTTGATAATGATCCTGAAAAATCTGCTTTACACATAACTGATACCTTCCCTGGTGTGAATATATCTTATTATGCCACCGGTTATAATTCAGGACCTGCAGGTGCAGCTTATTATGCACTGAAGATCTTATTTGAAGAAGGATGGCAATGGATGCTTTGGATGGATGATAATGATCCACCTCATTTTGAGAATGTGATTGAAAATATTCTGAAGATTCCGGATCAATACGTTGAAACTGGCAAAGTGGGAATGATAGGTGCAGTAGGTGTATTGTTTAATAAGAAGGTTGCAAAAACGATCAGGATACCTGATGATCAACTTCAGGGTATTATAGAAGTGGACAACATTGCAGGTAATATGCTTCCGATGATACACAGGCGGGTGTTGGAAAAAAATATCTTTCCGGATAAAGAACTTTTCTTTGGTTTCGAGGAGCTGGATTATTCATTAGCGATAAAAAGAGGTGGTTTCGCTGTATTGGTTTCCGGTGAAGAATTACTCAGGCACCGGAGAAATGCTAACCGGCTTAATTTCCGGCGCAAAACATACCAGGTAAAAAAAACAGATAAACTCTGGCGGGAATTTTACAGCGTAAGAAATGTTGTTTATATTTTAAGGTATAAAGAAAAATTTTTTACGGGAGTAGCCTCCATGTTTTTCAGAGTGCTTGGGAAGAGTATGGTTGGTTTTCGCTGGGGCTGGAAATATGGTTCTCTTAATCTGAAATATCTATGGAGTGGTTTTTATGATGGCTTCAACAAACATTTAGGTAAAAAAACATTTTGAAAGTATTTTTTACAGTAGACGCACTGATCAATGCCGGTACAGAAAAAAGTATACTGGATATAGTCAGTCATTTTTCTGATGAAACAGAAGTAACGGTGATCTATTTCTATCCACGTCACGAATTAAAAGATGCGTATGAAGCTGCCGGTATCCGGTTGGTGTTTATGGATCTGAAAGGTAAAAAAAATTTTAAGACCGGCATTCAGAAATTAACTGCATTGATAAAATCTGAAAAACCTGACCTAGTGGTTTCTTCTATATTAAGGGCAAACATCATTTCCCGTTTTGCCTGTAAAAGAACCGGCACTACACTCATTGGTACATTTGTGAGTGACAGTTACAGTGCCGAGCGTCAGCAAAGCTTTTCTCTGAAAAGAAAAATAGGCGCTCAGTTTTATTACTGGATCGATAAGTTTACTGCCAAGATTCCAGCTTTATGGATTGCCAATTCCGAATCCATAAAAAAAAGCAATTGTCGTTACCTGAACATTGATCCTTCCAAAGTGAAGGTTGTATACAGGGGCAGGGATAAAAATAAATTTTTTGCTAAAACAAATGTACCGGGAAATATATTCCGTTTTGTATTTGTTGGAAGATTGCTGGAAACCAAAGGATTAATGGAACTGGTAAAAGCATTTGAAAATTTACACGATACACATCGTGATATTCAACTGGATATTTTTGGTGACGGATCTTTTCGTAAACAGGTAAGTGACCGGGTTGCAGCATCAGCGTTGTCTGCAAAAATTCATTTACACGGAATGGTACATGAAGGATGGAAAAAAATGTATGAAGCAGATTGTTTTGTTTTCCCGTCGTGGTATGAAGGTTTCAGCGGATCATTGATAGAAGGAATGATGGTAGGTGTTCCGATTATCGCTTCCGATATTCCCATGAACCTGGAAGCTGTTGAACATAATAAAACAGCCATGGTATTTCCGGTAAAAAATATTGATGCCTTAACATCTGCTATGAAAAGTATGATCGAGAATTATCCTCAGTACAACGCAATAGCAAAAAATGCCCGTGAGTTTGCTTTTCAGAAGTTTGACATCAGGAATATTTCTACACAGTATGAATCCGTATTGAAGGCTTGTGTAACAAATTCATACAACGGTAAAAATAACAAGGTTGCTTAAGATAGGTTTATTACTGGATGCTGATGTTGTGTCCTCCTGGATCCATGAAACAATTATTGCTCTGCAACAGATGGCTGATGTAGAAATAGTGGTGGCGGTTGTCAATCAATCTTCCGGTCATTCTAAAAATAATTTTTCAACTTTTGTTTACAGAACCTTAAGAACCGTAGACAGGAAACTGATGCGTCTTCCAGGCGATCCGTTCACAAAGAAGAAGATCGGTCTTACCGGAATTCCCATTGTGCCTGTTCATCCGGTTCAAACACAGTTTTCTGACAGATTTCCTGCAGAAACAATCAACACCATCCGGAAATATGATGTTGACATTTTTCTTCGTTTTGGTTTCAGGATATTAAGAGGAGATATTTTGTCGTTGGCACGTTATGGTATCATCTCTTTACATCATGGTGACACCAGGAATTACAGGGGAGGACCGCCGGCATTCTGGGAGTTGGTGAACAGGCATCCGGTAACTAAAGTTACGGTGCAGCAATTAACAGAGGAACTTGATGGTGGAAAGATTTTATCAGAAGCTACTTTACGCACAGATAAAAATTCCTTTTACAGGAATCAGGCAAAATTGTACCATGCGGGAAGAGAAGCTTTGTTAAATGTAATACAGGAGATGAGAAATGATCCGTCCGTCTATATTCTCCGGAAAAACATAACCGGAAAATTATGCTATACCGATCCGCTTTATAAAAATCCCGGTAATGCAAAGTCTTTTACAATTTTAAGCAGCTGGATATGGCAGAATTTTTCCAGAAAAATTATTGCAGCATTGTATACAAGCCAATGGCAATTGTTGTTTGCAAAATCACCGGCAATGCCCGGCTCATTTCACAGGTTCAAAAAATTACTGCCTCCATCTGACAGGATATGGGCGGATCCGTTTATCATAAAAAACGATAAATACTATTTATTTTTTGAAGAGAAACTGAATAAAGAAAAGAATGCACATATTTCACTTATTGAAATGACTGCTGATCTAAAGGAAATATCAAAGCCTGTTATTGTTTTAAAAGAGTCTTTTCATTTATCATACCCTTTTGTTTTTGAAGATAAAAATGAATGGTACATGATTCCCGAATCTGCGTCCTGCAAAGAATTGATTTTATATACATCAAAAAATTTCCCGGGCAATTGGACGAAATTGAAAGTTTTATTATCCGGAAGAAGATTTTATGATGCTACTTTGCATAAGCACGAAGGCATATGGTATTTGTTCTGCAATGAAAAAGCAGATGACCGTTTATCATCGGATGCTTATTTACATATTTATTATGCGAAAGACATCCTGGGTGAAACGTTTGCGCCCCATCCCATGAATCCAGTTTACAGGGATGTAACGTGTGCAAGGCCTGCAGGGAAATTATTTTATTACCAGGATAAACTGATCCGGCCTTCACAGATCTCTGCACCGGATTACGGTTCAGGTATACAGTTGAACGAGATCATTACATTATCACCAACCGCATTTGAAGAAAGGCCTTTGGAACAGTTAATGCCACACTGGGATAAGAGCCTGATAGGCATGCATACGATTAATCACGACGGAGGAATCACGGTTGCAGATATTCAAACAAAAAGATTCCGCTGGATATAATATGAAAATTCTACAACTGGTTACGCAAAGACAATACCGGGGCGCAGAAGTTTTTGCTGCGGAATTGAGCCAGTTACTGGCAAAAAACAATGATGTGATATTTGCTGGTTTGTATCCTGCACCGGAAAATGAATTAGAGGCTGTGAACTGCAGAAATACAGATCTGAACGGCACTAAAAAATTTCTGGATCTATCCTTATTGATCAAACTGATAAGGCTTATTAAAAAAGAAAACCCTGATATTATCCAGGCGAATGGTTCCGATACATTAAAGTATGCCGTTTTTGCAAAATTCAGGATACCACATTTAAAGATCGTTTACCGTAATATCAGTATGGTAAGTTCATGGTCTTCATCGGGCAGTTATAAAAGAAAATTCAACGCTTTACTTTTTAAAAAAGTAAATTATGTTACATCAGTTGGTCAGCAGGCATTGAACGATCTTGTAAAAACATACCATTTTCCTGTTTCAAAAACAAAGGTGATCAGGAGAGGAATTCCGGAATTGACATACGATCGTGTAGCTGAAAAGACAGCACTAAGAAAGCAATTTGGTTTTGAGGAAAACGATTTTGTATTGTTACATATCGGAAGATTTTCTCCTGAAAAAAATCATCCTTTCCTGATTGATGTTTTCAGGAAATTAAAGCCGCTTTTACCTTCTTTGAAAATGATATTCATCGGTGAAGGACCTTTACTTGATACTATTAAACAAACTACATCAGATGTAGTTAATGATATAAAATATGCAGGGCACCAGGAAAATGTTCAGCAATACCTGGCGGGTGCTGATGTTTTTATTCTTGGGAGTAAAATAGAGGGTGTACCAGGAGTTGTGCTGGAAGCTGCGATGCAATATGTTCCCTCAGTCGCCGTAAATGTTGGTGGTGTAGGAGAAGTGGTGGCAGACCATGAAACAGGATGTATAATAGAAGGTCATGATGCTGATAAATTTGTTAATGCCATTTCAGAACTTGCAAATGATCGTAATTTATTACATCAATTAGGATCCAATGCTCACAAATTAGTTATGGAGAATTATACACTGAACAGGTGTGTTCAGCAATTTGAAGAACTTTATCAGCAGGTTTCAAAAAGTTAAATGAAAGTTTTACATATCATAAAATCATTGGGCAGAGGCGGAGCAGAGATGTTGTTACAAGAAACACTGTTACAGCATAACAAAAAAGATTTTGAATTTCATTACATCTATTTTCTGCCATGGAAAAACCAAATGGTGGCAGGTATTGAAAATGCTGGTGGAAAAGTGATGAATCTTTCTGCTAAAGATAATATCCGCATTATGCTTAAGGCAGAGCAGATCATTAAATACATCAGGAAAAATAAGATTGATGTTGTGCATTGCCATTTGCCGTGGGCTGGATTTGTAGGCCGTTATATTTATTCAAGAACGAAAGTTCCGGTTTTATATACAGAGCATAATAAGCAGGAACGTTATCATAATATCACAAAAATTTTAAATAAAGTTTCGTTCAATAAACAAACGGCCGTGATTGCGGTTTCCAATGATGTGGCAGAATCGATCGAAAAAAATATCCATCCTTTTGTTCCCGTGCATACCATCCTCAACGGTGTAAATGTTGCGCATTTTAAACGAGATGTGGCGAGTGGAAAAAATATGCGTCAGCAGCTGGGAATTCCGGAAGATGCTATTGTGATTGGCACCATCGCCGTATTCAGATTTCAAAAGCGTTTGAAAGAATGGATTCTGCTTTTAAAAGACATCTGCGAAAAGTATCCGAATGTAATGGGATGTATGGTGGGTGATGGAATTTTAAATCCGGAGATCCGTGGATTTTTGAAAGAACAAAACATGGAAAGTAAAATTCTGATGCCGGGTTTGCAAACCAATGTACTTCCGTATATGTCGGCCATGGATATTTATTTAATGACTTCTGAATTTGAAGGTCTGCCAATCGCTTTGCTGGAAGCAATGAGTATGGAATGTGCTATTGTAACTACAGATGCAGGAGGAATAAAAGAAGTGATCCGGAACAATGTGGATGGTTTTACAATTCCGGTTTCTGATTGGAAAAATCTGTATCAGCCGTTGTCTTATCTTATTGAAAATCCATTTGAAATACAATCATGGGGGGCAAAAGCAAGAAAAAGAGTGGAAGAAAGTTTCAGTATTAAAACGATGGTGGAACAAACTGAAAAATTATACCTGCAGGTAAAAAAATAATGGATATTTCAATTGCACAGGATTCTGATCTGCCGGAAATGATCGCGCTTCTTAAAAAAAGCCTCGGAGAAAAACTCATTCCAAAATCGGAAATATTTTTCACCTGGAAGCATGATAAAAATCCATTCGGGAAAAGTAAAACCCTGCTCGCCAAAGAAGAAGGTAAGATCATAGGATTAAGAACATTCATGCACTGGCAATGGGTTCGTGGAAATGAAATGATACAAGCCGTACGTGCAGTGGATACAGCAACCGATCCTGCCTTCCAGGGTAAAGGAATTTTCAGGA
>JANNZE010000278.1:0-7320 GCA_031410455.1 Chitinophagaceae bacterium
CAATAATACAATTTCAGAAGACAATCCCTATTTCAAAGAAAAAAGGAACAATTTTATTTTCCAGATGAAAGAAAATGCAACTTCTGACCTGGATGATTACATTCTGAAACGGGTAAGACGATCTTCTAAGAATGAACTGAGTTATCAACGGCATGAAAACATTGCTGACATCATTTCGATGTACAAAGAGTTGTATTTAAAACGGCTCCCCGACTTTGAAGAAAAAGACTTTTCCAACTTTGAAACTTTCTGCGAAAAAAATAAAGTTAAGCTGATCATACGAAAAGTATTATGCAGAAATGAAATTGTGGGCGCAGTTTTATTATTGAAGGACAACAAACGATTATACAATATTATCTCCTGCATATTGCCGGAAGGAAAAACATTATTAGCCAATTATTTTTTATACTATCAGCTCATCAACGAATTTCAGGGAACAAATCTGATATTGGATTTTGAAGGGTCTGATCAGCATGGCATCGCCTATTTTTACAACAAATTTGCCACTGAAAACCAGGCGTATCCATTTATTAAAATGAACCGATTGCCAGCCCCGCTGAAACTATTTAAACGCTGACCTTTTTAATTTGAAAAAAACTTTCTGATTCCTGAATAGCAAATATTTTAAACCTGGCCAGTTCTTCAGCTGTTACAATTTCCACTTCAAAACCTGCATTTTTCAAACGGCTGATATAATCGTCTAATGCATATATACGAACATGATCATTTTGCCCGAACAATTCTGACTGCAAAACCGGATCACAGATATTTTTATCTTCAATGGTAAGTTTATTTTTTGCCGAATAAGGAACCTGCAGGACCGCCTGCCCTTTTTTTTTCAGAACCCTGTAAATTTCTTTCATGGCCTTTTCATCCTCTGGTATATGCTCCAGGATATGATTGCTAATAACCAAATCAAATGATTGGTCGGGAAAAGAAAAATGCGTTGCATCCTGCCGGAGAATATTTCTATCAATGCTTTTATAAAATCCCGGCGTTATGTCAGCCGTTGTTACAGCTGCCGAATGACGGATAAAATTATACACGTTCTTCTCCGGTGATACATGAAGTATTTTCTTTCCTGAAATATCCATTTCTTTCAGCATTTGTATTACCAGTCTTTCCCTGGCGTTGGATAAACAACAGGGACAAATGATGTTTTTACCATAACCTGCGATCACCTCATGAAAGTTAATAACAGCTGCATTTTCTGCAGAGGGGAAATCATCTTTGAATTTTGTGTAAGACCGGCCACAAACATTACAGGTAAAACCAGCACCTTTATATTTTGAAAATTGAATGCGGGAAATATTTTTTTCAGCAAAAAAAAGAATTTGACGGTAGGCAGATTGTAAAGGATGATACAACCCTGCCCACTTTAAAATCTTTTTAGCTGTTTCTTTCATCCAGAAATTTTTCCATTATTAACAGATCAGTAGGATGTGTGATCTTAAGATTGGATTCTTCGCCTTCCACCAGGTGAACATGCAAACCGAATGCTTCCATAACGGAAGCTTCGTCCGTAAATTTGTCTTTATAATCTATCTGGAAGGCAGGCAATAATAATTTGCTGTAAAAAGCCTGTGGTGTCTGTACCAACCGAATTTTTTCCCTGTCAACGATCTCACTCCCATCTTCGGTGATCATACGAAGGCTGTCTTTGCAGGCGATCACCGGTATAGCGGAGCCAAAATCATTTACACCTTCCAGGCAACGTTGCAGCAATGCCGGAGTTACCAGTGCTCTCACCGCATCATGAACAAAAACCACACTTTCATCTGCTACCAGTTTCAGTCCGTTCTGTACAGAATGAAAACGGGTTCTTCCCCCGGTTGTGATCTGAATGTGATTGTAATCAAAAAAAGCATCTATGATTTCCTGGCCTGCGGCGATGTGATCTTCCGGTAAAACCAGTATGATGCTGATGTCTTCAAAAGTTTTTAAAAAAGTATCGATTGCATAAAACAAAACTGGTTTTCCTTTCACAATTAAAAATTGTTTCGGGATCTCTGATTTCATACGGCTGCCATTTCCACCGGCAACGATCAACGCATATTTTTTCATTACAAAACTTCTTTATAAATTCCGATCAGTTTTTCACCTTCACTGTTTCGCATCGCCCTGTACATTCCGGCGCTGTTGAATTGCATGGATATATTTCCTTTGGCATCTATTCCTATCATTCCACCCTCGCCTTCTATTTTAACCAGGTGATCATAAACCACTTTGTTCATGGCTTCTTCCAGTGAGAGGCCTGTATATTGCATCAGAGCACTCACATCATAAGCCGCTACGGCACGAATGAACGGTTCGCCATGACCGGTGCAACTGATGGCACACGTAGCATTGTTTGCATACGTTCCAGCGCCCAAAACAGGGCTGTCACCTATACGCCCATACTTTTTGTTGGTCATGCCGCCAGTACTGGTTCCTGCGGCTATATTGCCTTCCATATCGCATGCAACAGCACCCACTGTTCCGAATTTTTTATGACGCATCAGTTCGTCGAGGTTCTGGTGTGTATGATCGAGAGAATAATTATCGCTGTCACGCATTTCTTTCCACTGGTCGTAACGGAACTGTGAAAAGAAATATTCATCAGGCTCCAGTTTTATACCCTGCTTGATGGCAAAATCATTGGCGCCTTTACCGCTTAAAAAAACATGGTTGCTGTGTTCCATTACTTCTGCTGCCAGTTCTATGGGGTTGCGGATATTCCTCACACCAGCTACTGCTCCTGCTTCACGGTTAATGCCACTCATGATTGCGGCATCCATTTCCTGAACGCCTTTTTTGGTGAACACAGAACCACGGCCTGCATTGAACAATAAATTATCTTCCAGCACTACAATTGCAGCCTTCACTGCATTCACTGCAGAACCGCCCTGCTCCAGCACTGCATAACCGGCATTCAATGCTTCATCCAGTCCCTGCTGATAGGCTTTTTCCAGTTCAGGGCTCATATCAGATTTTAAAATTGTTCCGGCACCGCCGTGTATTGCTATTGAAAACATAATGGTTATTTTGAATTTTAAATTTTAAATTTTGAATTACACAACACTCGAACACTTACCATTTCTTTAATTTATAATTTATAATTCTTAATTTATAATAATTTGATGCATTCGTTTAAAAACTTAAACTTGTCAATCGCCACTGTTCCCACTTCCTCACAAACCAAACCACCGGCAACATTGGCCATTTCTGCCATTAGTTTTACATCTCCTGTTGCGGCATATACAAGAGAAGCTACAGCGATCACTGTATCTCCTGCACCACTTACATCTGCAATCTGGCGGATATGCGTTGGTATCCATTCAGATGCTGATTCATTCTCGAAGAACACTCCTTTTTCAGAAAGCGTGATGAAAGAAATATGGTGTTGTAATTGTTTCGTTAATGCTGAATGAATTTCATGCAGTAAAGACGCATTTACTTCATCCCCTATAATGTTCAAACCTTCTTTTGCTTCCTGCAGATTTGGTTTAAAAATATCAACACCTTTGTAAGCAAAGAAATTTTTCCGTTTAGGATCTACAGAAGTGATGATGTTATGTTCCTTACAGATTGAAATGATTTCTTCTATTGCATGTGCAGTAAGAACTCCTTTGTTATAATCTTCAAGGATAACAATATTGGGTTTTTCAACAGCTATGTAATTTTTGAAAGACTGCAGTAATTGCTTTTCATCTGATGTACTCAGTGGTGTGGTGATCTCTGCATCAAGACGCATCATCTGCTGGTTCCGGCTGATGATTCTAGTTTTATTGGTAGTAATGCGATCATTACTTTTTACTACGTATGAATCATTGATGAAATGCTGTTCCAGAAGCCCGGATAATTTATCTGCTTCTTCATCATTACCGGTTACGCTGATGAGACTCACATCTGCGCCCAGTGCCTGTAAATTCAGCGCCACATTTCCCGCACCGCCAATGCGTTGTTCTTTGCTCATCACGGCCACAACCGGCACAGGTGCTTCGGGAGATATTCGTTCAACTTTCCCCCAGCAATATGTATCCAGCATTACATCACCTATCACGCCCACTTTGATGGATGAAAATGATTCGAATAATTCTTTGAAATTAACTGAAGTCATAAAATATAGGTAAAGCTAATAATAAAATTCCCATTCAGATTTGAATGGGAATGAATTTTAAAATCATACCCCTCGAGGTTGGAACCTCGAAGGTTGGGACCTTCTAGGTTGTAACCTGTGAGGTTGTTTTAAAGACTTTTTATAAAACGATTATTCTTTAGAGAGTGACTTCATTTTTTCATTCATTCCTGCTATCACATCTGCTGTGATATTGAGGGTTGAATCTTTATAAACGATATAATCAAGTCCGGTTCCGGTAGTAAGGATGAACTGGTAGTTTTTGTCTTTGTTATAGTCTTCCAGGAATTCGCGAAGCTGCTGCTGTATGCCTTCCATGAATTTGTAACTTTTCTCACTGAGCTTTTGAGAAAGGCCTTGCTTTCTCTGGTCAACCACTTGTTGCTGCTGGTATAATTTTGCCTGGAATTCTTCTGCTTCCTGCTGGGTGATGGCATTTCCTTTTTTTAAAAAAGTATTTTTCTGACCTTCCAGGTTACGGTAAGAATTTTCCCATTCTGTTTCAATTCCTTTTTGCTCTGCTTCCAGTTCCTTCCTTTTTGTTTTTATGTAGACGATATTTTCATTCAGTGAATCCAGGTCTACATAGGCAATTGCAGACTTACTGCTGGGACCAACAGAAGTTTCAGTTGATTTACTTACGGTAACTTTTTTATTATTAGGTGTAGCAGAAGAAAAATGTAAATAATATAAAAATGCTACAGCTGCAATCAGGATCACATTCAATGCGATGGACAAATTTTTCATATATACAATTAGGGCGGCAAGATAATTACATTACTTTATACAACCATCTGCCTGGTATGTTTTATAGAAGGGTTAACGAATATGCCGCATAAAAAAAGAGAGCAATCAGATTGCTCTCTTTCTGTTATTCCTTAAAAGATTATTCTTCTTCGTCGAAGTTCATGGCTTCTTTGGTTGTCATCAGCAATTCATATTCTTCCTTGCTGCCCACGATCATGTTTTCGAATTCACGAAGACCTGTACCGGCCGGGATATGATGACCTGTGATCACATTCTCTTTCAATCCTAACATCAGATCAGTTTTACCCTGTATTGCAGCAGAGCTCAACACTTTGGTAGTTTCCTGGAATGATGCAGCGGAGATCCAGCTATGCGTTCCCAATGATGCTTTTGTAATACCTAACAACAACGGTGAAGATGTTGCCGGACTTGCATCACGGTATTCCACCAGTTTTTTATCTGATCTGCGTAATACAGAATTCTCTTCTCTTACATCACGAAGTGTAACGATTTGTCCTGGCTTCAGTTTGGCACTTTCACCATGGTCGGTAACCACTTTTTTATCGTAGATATAATCGTTTTCTGTATTGAAGTCCATGCGATCTTCTGTATCTCCTTCCAGGAATTTGGTATCACCCGCATCCTCGATGGTTACTTTACGCATCATCTGGCGAACGATCACTTCAATGTGTTTGTCATTGATACGCACACCCTGTAAACGATAAACTTCCTGGATCTCATTCACCACGTATTCCTGAACGGCGAACGGACCTTTAATAGAAAGGATATCAGCAGGTGCGGTCTGACCGTCACTTAATGCTGCACCAGCTTTTACAAAGTCACCATCCTGAACAAGGATCTGACGACTCAATGGAACCAGGTATTTACGTACAACGCCATCTTTTGCTTCTACCACGATCTCGCGGTTGCCTCTTTTGATAGAACCGAAGCTCACCACACCATCAATTTCACAAACTACTGCAGGGTTGCTTGGATTTCTTGCCTCGAATAATTCTGTTACTCTTGGCAGACCTCCCGTGATATCTTTCAGTTTACTTAAGATACGAGGAATTTTCACCAGAACCTGACCACTTCTTACTTCTTCTCCTTCGTCGATCACAATGTGTGAACCTACAGGAAGATTGTATATTTTCTTCTCTTTTCCTTCAACAATAATTGCAGGAAGTTTGGTTTTATCTTTTGTTTCGATAACCACTTTTTCACGGTGACCAGTTTGTTCGTCAGCTTCATCGCGATAAGTAACACCTTCGATAACTGCATCCAGTTTAATGGTACCGTGTACTTCAGCAACAATAACGTTGTTGAACGGATCCCATGTACAGATTACATCACCTTTGGTTACTTTTTGTCCATCTTTTACATTCAGGATAGCACCATAAGGAATGTGCATACTGTTTAATAAACGGTCAGATTTCACATCAATGTTCCTGATCTCACCGGTACGCCCGATAACTACCTGTATCTTTTTACCTTCTGCATTTTCGGTAGCTACTGTACGCAATCCGTCGAACTGTAATGTTCCGTCGAATTTAGCAACGAGTGAAGATTCTACTGATGTAGCTCCGGCAACACCACCCACGTGGAAAGTACGTAGTGTAAGCTGCGTTCCCGGCTCACCGATCGACTGTGCTGCAATGATACCAACAGCATCACCACGTTGCGCCAGGATACCGGAAGCAAGGTTTTTACCATAACATCTTACACAAACACCGCGTTTGCTTTCGCAGGTAAGTACAGAACGTATTTCAACAGTTTCGATTCCTGTTTCTTCTACTTTTTTAGCATCATCCGCACTGATCTCTCTACCTGCATAGATGAGAATTTCATCTGTTACAGGATGGAAAACGTCATGCAATGATGTACGACCTTCAATTCTGTCGCTCAATGGTTCAATGATGTCCTCATTGTCTTTCAATGCCTGTGTTGCAATACCACGTAGGGTTCCGCAATCTTCTTCATTGATCACCACATCCTGGGCAACATCCACCAGTCTTCTTGTAAGATAACCAGCATCCGCTGTTTTCAGGGCAGTATCCGCAAGACCTTTACGGGCACCATGCGTAGAGATGAAGTATTCCAATACACTTAAACCATCTTTAAAATTCGCCAGGATCGGATTCTCAATGATCTCACTACCTGAAGAACCTGATTTACGCGGCTTGGCCATCAAACCTCTTAAACCTGCCAGCTGTTTGATCTGCTGTTTACTACCACGGGCTCCTGAATCAAGCATCATATAAACAGAGTTGAATCCTTGTTTATCGATCGCCAGTTCACGAATCAACGTTTCTGTAACTTTTGTATCAACACGACTCCAGATATCAATGATCTGGTTGTAACGCTCATTGTTTGTAATAAGACCCATGTTATAACTATCCCAAACTTCAGCAACTTCACCTTTGGCATTTTCAACAAGTTCTCCTTTGATAGCCGGG
>JANNZE010000279.1:0-6174 GCA_031410455.1 Chitinophagaceae bacterium
TAATAAAATGACAGGACTTTCTGATAAAAAAGGAAATCAGAATAAACCGGAAGTGATTGAAAGACTACACTTTTATGTAGATTCTTTTCCTGTGCAGTATCCATGCAAAGAACCACATCATTACAATGAAGGAGAGGGCATACATCAGGGAGGCATTTTTGGGGTCAGAAAATAATTGCCTGCATATATTTTCGTAAAACCAGGTGAATGGTGTGAGAAATTTTGGTTTTCCTTCCGCATCAATACCATTGGAAATACGTATCAATGCCACAGACCTTGGAATGATTCCACTGAGCATAAAAATGAACAATGCGTTTTTTCCGAACACATCAAAGAATGAACTCCACCAGCCTTTGATGTTTTTAAATTCAGTGAGCCAGATCATGACGCCTAATACCATACAAGCCAGCCCCGTTGTATATATGGTATAACTGCTCGTCCATATTTTTTTATTGATTGGAAATTGTATGTCCCAGATAAACCCGGTGAATATCATCAGCAATCCTGCTACAAAAATACCATTCAGCATTTCTGCATTTTTTCCTTTCTGCAGAATATAATTGCCTATTAAAAAACCAAAGATCACCTGTGCAATGGCAGCCGGTGTACTCATCAATCCTTCCGGTTCAAATAAAAAACCTTCGCCGTGATACATGTGTTTTTCACCTAAAATAATTTCTTCTGCTTTTGTGCCGAACCAGCCTGCGGCACTGTATGGATCAGATGGATGCAGGGCTATGCACAGGAACCAGTAACCGAGTAAAATAACCGCTCCCGCGATAAATGCACCGCGGGGTTTTAAATAATAGGCTATTATGGATGCAAAAAAATAACAAAGGGCGATCCTTTGTAATACGCCCATGATGCGTAATGTTTCGAATGGCTTTGCCACAAAATTTCCAGCCTCATCATATTTTATAAATGGATACCAGTTAAGGAAAAGTCCGATGGCAAATATTAAAAATGTTCTTTTTAATATTTTTTTCCAGAAAGTCTGCACTGGTGCCTTTTCAAAACGCGGCATTACAAATGCCATGGCATTACCCACAGCAAATAAGAAAAAAGGAAAAACAAGATCAGTAGGTGTGAGACCGTGCCATACCGCATGTTTTAACGGCGCATGAATGAAACTCCAGCTGCCGGGATTATTTACAAGAATCATCAGTGCAACAGTTGCACCGCGGAAAATGTCGAGTGAATAATAACGTTGATTCATTTTGTTGGTTAAATGAATGTACAATTATTTACAAACGAAAAAAAAATTGAATATCCGTTTTTAATTGATTAATAATGATTCTCGACCGATATCTATAAGTGTAGGATAAGAGATGAAAGGTATTGATTATGTAAAATTGAATACTTATTATGATCGCTCACTTAATTCCAGCCAGCGCATTTCTTTTTCATCCAGTTGCTGAATAATCACGCTGATACGGCTGGCCGCTTCCTGTAAAGCTTCATAACTCAGGTTGCCATTCATTTTTTCTTCCAGCATTTTCTTTTCTTCCTGCAATGCCGGCATTTCTTTTTCAATACTTTCAAGTTCAAACTTTTCTTTGAACGATAATTTTTTTGAAGTAGGTGTCGTTTGTTTTATTTCTTCCGGAGCTACGGCTTTATTTTCTTCCGGTAAGCTCTTCATGATCTGCTGATCCATATTGGCCAGCAAACCTTTTGCTACAGCTTCCCTGTATTGTGTATAGTTACCGGGATAATCTCTTACCACTGCATCACCTTCAAATACAAAAAGGTGATCCACCATCCGGTCCATAAAATAACGGTCATGGCTTACGATCAGGATACATCCCGGAAATTCCAGTAAAAATTCTTCCAGCGTGCGTAATGTTTGCAGATCAAGGTCATTCGTTGGTTCATCGAGTACCAGAAAATTGGGATTCAGAAACAGAATGCTCATCAAATGCAATCTTCTTTTTTCACCGCCACTTAATTTACTGAGCATAGTGAATTGTTGCTCTGCAGAAAAACCAAATTTTTCCATGAACTGGCTGGCAGAAATTTTACTACCATCATTGAGCGGAAAAAAATCTGCGAGTTTTTTTACAAACTCTATAGCACGCACATCTTCTTTGTAAATCAGTCCATCCTGGCTGAAATGCCCGAACACTACGGTATCACCATGGTTGATCTTTCCACCATCAGGTTGTTCGAGTTGTAAAGCGATCTTTAGGAAAGTAGATTTTCCCACACCGTTTTTTCCAACCACGCCAATGCGTTCACCTTTTTTGAAAGTATAATCAAAACCTTTGAGAATAGGAAGCGGTCCAAAGCTTTTGGATACCTTTTTCATCTCCAGGATCTTTCCTCCGAGCCTTGTCATTTTTACCTGCAGGCTCACTTCAGCCGTTTCTTTCACCAGTTTTACACGATTCTCTACTTCTGTAAATGCATCCTGCCTGCTCTTGCTTTTAGTGGTTCTGGCCTTTGGTTGTTTACGCATCCACTCCAGTTCCTTCCTGAAAATATTTTTATCTTTTTGTAATTCACTTTGCTGAACCTCTAATCTTAAACTCTTCTGCTCAAGGAAATAATCATAATTACCTTTATAAATATATACTTTCTCATTATCTATCTCCACTATTTCATTACACACTGCATCCAGAAAATAACGATCGTGCGTCACAAGTAATAACGTGATCTTTTTTGCAGACAGGTATTCTTCCAACCATTCTATCATGGAAACATCCAGGTGGTTGGTAGGTTCATCTAAAATCAGCAAACATCTTCCTTCATGTAATTCTGCTTCTATCAATGCCTGTGCAAGCGCTACTCTCTTTTTCTGTCCGCCACTCAGGTTTCCTACTTTTTCAGACAGATGATGCAGGTTCAGTTTTCCCAATATCTGTTTGAGATCAGCTTCAAAACTCCATGCATTCTGGTCATCAATGCTGGCCATCAGTACACCCAGCATTTCACTGTCGTCTTTTTCCTGCTCCAGGAATTCTTCATACGCTTTCACGGCTTTCACAACAGGATTATCCATACGGAGAATATTGTCCCAGATGCTCTGTTCCAGGTAAAAATCATGATCCTGTTGCAGCATTACGGTCTTGATGTCTTTATGCACCCAAACTTTACCGGTATCACTGGTATCCAGTCCTGCAATGATTTTCATTAAAGTACTTTTGCCCGAACCATTCCTGGCAACGAGCGCAATTTTATCACCTTCTTCAATATTGATGGTAATGTTAGAGAAGAGCGTACGGATGCCAAATGATTTTGAAATATTTTCAACTGAAGCGTAATGCATTTCGCAAAGATACTTTACCGTAATGCGTTTATTCTGATATGATAAAGTATTTTTACAGAAATTTACAGACCGGAGCCTCCAAAACCATGACGCCCTTGCTTAGTGTTTTAATGATAACCTATAACCACGAAAAATTTATCGGGCGTTCGATCGAATCCGTTCTTGCACAAAAAACCAATTTCAATATCGAACTTATTATTGGAGATGATCATTCAACCGACAACACTGCACTGGTTGCCAGAAAATATGCAGATCAGTATCCGGATAAAATAAAACTGCTTACTCACAGCTGTAATATGGGTGTGATTCCCAACTTCGAGCATACTTTACAGCGTTGCAATGGAAAATACATTGCTATGCTGGAAGGTGACGACCGCTGGATAGATGAACAAAAATTGCAGCGACAGGTAAATTTTTTAGAAGAGAATCCGGATTATGCATTGTGTGGAGGGCATACCGTGAGTGAATCCAGCAAGAGCAAATTTATTTATGACCTCATCAAAAATTTCAAATTCATCCGCCAGCGATCTTTCCGGCTGCAGAAATATGAAGTGGATGATGTGATGATCTCCAATCATTTTAAAACACTCACCGTAGTGTTCAGGGCAGAACTGATGCGTAAACCGCTGGATCCCTGTTTTCATAAGAGCACAATTTTAGACTGGCTCATTTATATCAGTTTGGGAATGAACAGCGATATGAAAGCCAAATATGCCAACCTGCCGAATATCATGGCAGCCTATAATGTGCATGCCGGTGGAATATTTTCCGGTACCACTACATTAAGAAGACTTCAGATTTTTGCTGATGTAAGAAATTCTATATGCTGTGCAACGAATAATAAATTTTTCGGATATCATTATCCTATACTGGTATTGAATGATTGTGCGGCAAAGCCGGAGCACAAGGAATTGTACCTGCAAAAACTGAACGATGTATATGCACACAATATGCAGGTTTCAGCTTATGATCTTGATAAAATATCACTGCGGGAAAAAATCAGGAAGGAAATTGTAACAGCAGATATATATTCACTTGGCTATTTATTTTCACGAACCTACCTGGCAGCAGAAAATTTTGATGCCTTTACCTCGGAGCTCGTTCAGCTGATGAACATCCTGAATAAAAGCAAAATAGATCAGCACCAGAAAGAAAAGATGCTGCGTGGTATGTCTGCCGCATGGCGAGCCTGTATGTTTTATGAAAAATTCAGTATCAAAACGATCTTTTTGTTTTTACGTTCGTTGTTATCCACTTACTCGGATATCTATGTTTATACCTTAATTTTGACGCTCTACCAGAATTCAAAGCGTTGAGTTAATTGAAGCAACCCCAAACATTAGATGAGCTGAAATCGAAAACGATCCGTTCAGCAAAATGGAACATTCCCGGGCAGATATCTGTTCAGGTGCTCAATGTGATTGGTACCATCATTTTATCAAGGCTGTTACCGCCGGAAGATTTCGGGGCGCTCATCATGCTCACACTCGTATCCAGTTATGCGAACCTGGTGATGAATAATGTGATCGGGAATGCCGTTACACAAAACCAGGACCTCGACCGTAAGGATTACAGTTCTATTTTTTGGGTGAACATGATAGCCGCTGTTATTTTCTGTGTGATGCTGATTGCATTGCGCCACGTGCTGATCAATTTTTATAAACAGCCGATGTTGCTCGGTTACATCAAATTCTTCGCTCTTATTTTTATCTGTTATGCAGCCGGAAGTGTGAGCCAGGCCTTGCTGGTGAAGCGGCATGATTTCAAACAGATCGTAATCGGCAATGTGGTGGCGATGATAATTTCGTACGTGGTGGCCATCATCATGGTATTGATGGGCTACAGGGTGTTAAGCCTGGTGATGCAACTGATGCTGAACGTTACCATTTCATCGCTGTATTTTATTATTGCGGCAAGATGGAAACCATATCTCATTCTTCAATGGCAATCTTTTCAGAAAATAAAAAAATTCAGTGTCAATTTATTTTTCAATATCACGCTCGAATATTTTGCTTTTAACCTGGATAGTTTCCTTGTAGGAAGATCTTTCGGCAGAAAAGACCTGGGATTGTACGGTCGTTCGAAACAACTGGTTTTTTTGCCGGTGCAGAATATTGCATTTGCCATCAGCAGAAGTTTTTATCCGGCATTTGCACAGATGCAGCAGCATAAGGAAGAATTGAAAGCATTGTATTTATCCGCCATCAGAATTACTTTTTACATCACTGCAACGGTAATCACCTATATGGTGATTGTTGCTCCTGATCTCATTCATATTCTCATGGGAGAACAATGGCTCGGAATGGTGGTGATGTTCCAGTTGTTCAGCATCACAGGTGTTTTAGGAACGCTGAATGGTTTCAATGATTCCTTCATTACATCGCAGGGAAGAACAGATCTTTTGTTCCGCCTTGGTATTTTTGAAAAAACTTTTTCATTGGCGGCCACTGTTTTTGGACTGCAGTATGGCATCAACGGAATTATTTATGCAAGGCTCATCTCTGCCTTTGTGATACTGGTTCCAAAGGTGTATTTATTGTTATATGTGGTGCAGTTACCATTATCAGTTTTCTTTAAAAATATCTCTAAAATATTTCTGATCAATATTATCACCATCGTCATTTGCTGGATACTGATGCAGCAACTTTCCCGGATCAATATGTATGCAAGGTTTACTGTTGTTTCAATTACTTTTACGGGCCTGGTTATTCTTTTTTCTGCTATCTTCAAAGAGAAAGGATACAGTTCATTATTGAACCTTTTAAAAAAAGGAATTAAAAGTTAAAGATGGTTAAGCAGAAGATCCTGATTTTTATCAACTCCCTTCGTTCCGGTGGCGCAGAACGGGTGGTTTCACATCTTCTGCATCATTTAAAAGATGATTTTGAAATTCACCTGGCATTGTA
>JANNZE010000280.1:0-6296 GCA_031410455.1 Chitinophagaceae bacterium
GGTATTCTGATGCATACCATAATCTATTATAAAAATAGCCTGGCCCGTACCCAAGGGAGTTTCAACCATTATACTCGGTTCTAATTGATGAATCATGCCGGCGTTTTTGATGAGTAATTTATGATTGATATTCAATTTATATACCGAAAATTTAAGTTCATTAAATTAAAATTGATGAACCTGCTTTTTTATATTAATTAAATGATACGCCGAAAAAAATAATTAAAACCTGATTAATTTAATTAAATTTATTCTGAAACTTTTGAAATTACCTGGATATTCATCATCAAAAATTTATTTTATGCCTAAGTATGTTATCGAAAGAGAAATTCCGGGAGCTGGCAAATTAACTATGGAGCAGTTAAAAGGTATATCCCAAACTTCATGCGGTGTACTAAGCAAAATGGGGCCCCAGATTCAATGGGTGAACAGTTATGTAACCGGAGATAAAGTATATTGTTTTTACATTGCACCTAATGAAGAGATGGTTCGTGAACATGCCAAACAAGGTGGATTTCCTGCTAATGCCATCAATGAAGTAAAAACAATCATTGATCCTACCACAGCCGAATAATATTTTAAATAAGTTGATCAGGTAATTCTGATGGTCCTGATCAACTTATTCAATTCTTTATTGACCGTTTTGTGAAAAATATTTGATTGGTCAAACTGCCCAGCCGCTATTTAACTCCACTATTTTTATTATGAGTAATATTGAACTTTCTATAAAGGAACTATTTTCTGTTATTTGATAAATTAAGGTTTTGGAAAATATGAACAAATCCATTGTGCCGGCTGTTTCTCTTTATCAGAACATGTTAACCGGAATTCAATGATGGATTTTAATATTAATTATAACCGAGTACTTAACAGAATTTCTACGATAGATCCAGTGAAATATGGAAAGACCAGGAATTTTATTGATGGTGACGTAACTTATTTATCACCCTATATTTCCAGGGGTTTTATTTCTGTAAAACAGGTGCTCGATATTGTTTTACAATCCGGATGTAAACCATTTCTTATAAAAACATTTATTCAGGAACTTGCCTGGCGGGATTACTGGCAATTAAAATGGAAGCATAACCGCAATAAGATCAATGATGACCTGAATTATCCTCAGCCCATGGCTAAATCCGCCGGAATTCCGGTAAGTATGCTGCATCACAATACCGGTATAGATGCAATAGATAACGGCATTTCTATATTGTATGATTCAGGTTATATGCATAATCATATCCGGATGTATGTAGCTTCTGTAGCATGTAATGTGGCGAAATGTCATTGGAAAATACCTGCGCAATGGATGTACTATCATTTGCTGGATGCTGACTGGGGATCAAATGCATTAAGCTGGCAATGGATCTGTGGTACCACACGCGAGAAATTGTATCATGTTAACCAGGAAAATATCAATAAATATGGTTACACAAATCAAACGGATACTTTCCTGGACAGCGCCTATGATGATTTTCCCCTGATGAAAGTACCGGAGGTTTTGGAAGAACGTACATTGCCGGAACTGATCACCATTTTACCAGAAACAAACAACCCTGTATTGGATGATAATTTGCCTACGCTCATTTATAATTTTTACAATGTAGATCCCAACTGGAAAAAGGATATAAACGCCAACAGAATTTTATTACTGGAACCATCTGTTTTTACATCATATCCGGTATCGCCAAAAAGCATTGAATTTTGTATAGCCCTTGCCACAGAAAATATTCCAGGCATCCAGGTATGGGTTGCGGAATTTCCGGATGTACAAAAAATTGCGAAAGGCAAAATATTATTTAAAGAACATCCACTGAATCTTTATTCAGGTTCAGAAGAACCAAGAGAATGGTTAACAGATGTGAAAGGCGACTTTAATTCCTTTTTTGGTTTTTGGAAAAAATGTGAAAAATTACTGATATAAATATTCATTGATCATCAAAAAATATGCTCTCTTATAATTATTATTTATATATAAGAATGTAAACATTAAGGATTAATGTCAGTTTAAAGAATTACTTTACATCTATAGTTTTACTATATGATGTCATATTTTAGTATTGCTTCAAAATTACTACGGTCTTAAGATCGTATTTATTTTAACTCATAACATGAACAAAACAGGGCCGATCATCTTTATTGAAGATGATCTTGATGATCAGGAAATCCTATCTGAAATTTTCAAAGAACTGAATTATAAAAATGAACTTATTTTTTTTACTGACGGATTTGAGGCTTTGGATTACCTTACCAAAACGGAGATTGAACCCTTCCTGGTAATTTCAGATATCAACATGCCTAAATTAAATGGTATGGAACTGCGGGAGAAAGTACTGAATAATGAAGACCTAAGGCTCAAATCAATCCCTTATCTTTTCTTCTCTACCAGTGCAGAACAAAAAAATGTGATAGATGCCTATTCCAGGTCAATACAGGGATTTTTCATCAAGCCAGGTAATTACGATAAACTAAAAAATATGATCGTAAAAATTGTGAACTACTGGCAGGAATGTGAATCTCCGAATTATATCAGGAATGCACAATGATTTTCAGCGGAAAATTTAATCAGTTACAACTTACAGTGGGCATAGCTATTATCCTTTAAGGAACTGTTGTTTAAGTATCTTTAGTTTCATTAAATTTATCAGATGACTAAAGGTAGGCTCGAAGCTTTCAGTGATGGCGTACTGGCTATTATCATTACCATCATGGTGCTTGAATTGAAACCTCCGCATGAAGATTCAGTGCAGGCTATATTATCTTTATGGCCAAAATTTCTTAGTTATCTTTTAAGTTTTGTGAACATTGCTATTTACTGGAACAATCATCATCATATGTTTCAGGCTACGCAAAAAATTAACGGAGTTGTTCTTTGGCTGAATGCACATTTATTGTTCTGGTTATCATTGATTCCCTTTGTTACAGCATGGATGGGAGAAAATTATTTTTCAACCATCCCTACCATATTTTATGGAATCGTATTGCTGATGAGCGGTATTGCTTATTACTTTCTGGCACATTCCCTTCAACGCCTGCATGGTCATACATCTACATTCAGTAAAGCACTCAAGAATGACCGAAAAGGAAAATTGTCTGTGATCATGTATGCAGTTGCCATTCCTCTTTCCTTTGTACATCCAATGATCGCATTTTCCATGTTTGTGGTGGTTACGCTTATGTGGTTTGTGCCCGACAGAAGGTTTGAGAATATAAAATAAATATTTTGATGCTTTCATGTATAACTATCGAAATTTAATTTTTTAAAACTGTATTATGGCGAAGAAGATCATTCCAGAAATATCAGCTCAAAACAACGAGAATCTGATTTCTGTTCTGCAGGAAAGATTTGAAAAAAATAGGAGCCGGCATGAAAATATGGAATGGGATAAGGTTCTGAAAAAGCTAAGCAATGAGCCAAAAAAACTTCATTCACTGAATGAAATGGAAATGACCGGTGGCGAGCCTGATGTTGTAGGCATTGATACAAAAACCGGCGAATATATATTTTTCGATTGCTCTCCTGAAACGCCAAAAGATCGCAGAAGCTTATGCTATGACAGGGAAGGACTAGATGCCCGAAAAGAATTCAAGCCGGTTAATTCGGCAATAGATATGGCAACAGCGATGGGCGTAAAGATGCTGGATGAAGAACAATATCTCTGCCTGCAGAAACTTGGGAAATTTGATACCAAAACTTCCAGCTGGATTTATACGCCGGCCGTCATGAGGAAACATGGAGGTGCTCTGTTTGCAGATTACCGTTTCGGCCGTGTTTTTTTTTATCATAATACCGCCCAGTCATATTATGGTTCAAGAGGGTTTCGGGCTGAATTAAAATTGTGATATACTTTTTATTCAATCAAAATAATTTTATGGAATATGTTTTAAGGGCATGGAAAGAATCGGATGTTGAAAGTCTTGTTGAAAATGCCAACAATCCAAAGATCGCACAGTTCATGACCGACGGTTTTCCTTATCCTTATACAACGGAAAAGGCGAATGGTTTCATACAGTATGCAATGGCCGGAAAACCAACGAACATATTCGCTATTGAAGTGAACGGCAAAGCGGTAGGAGGAATTGGTATCCATCCTCAATCGGATGTGATGTGTAAAAATGCAGAACTGGGATACTGGCTGGGTGAAAAATACTGGGGCAATGGAATCATCACCAATGCCATCCGTGAAATGGTGAAATATGCTTTTGATATTTTTGACATAGTACGTATTTACGCAAGGCCTTACGGAACCAATGTGGCTTCACAGAAAGCTTTACTGAAAGCAGGTTTCACACTGGAAGCCACGATTCAAAAAAATATCTATAAAAACGGCGAATTACTGGATGAAACGATTTTTGCTGTCCGGAAGAAATAAGTATTTCTTTCGGATGACTGAACAACGTACACTATTCTTTTAATTTCAGAGCATGATATATTATAATCCGAAGGATTGGTTTTTAGCAATTTTCAAATTTCATAAATCAGACACATTTCGGGCACTGTTTCCCATGCTGATCGTTTTCGGTATGTACTCATGGATGATCGTGTACATGGAAACAGAATATCTGAAACTGCCTCAGAACAGCAATGCAAAGAACATCACCATTATGCATACATTGCTGGGTTTTGCCATTTCCATGCTACTCGTATTCCGTACCAACACGGCTTACGACAGGTGGTGGGAAGGCAGAAAACTCTGGGGGAGCCTGATCAACTGCAGCAGAAATCTAGCAATCAAACTGAATGTTTTTCTGCCGGATAATGATCATACAACCCGTAAATATTTTTCACAGATCATTCCTTTATTTGCAACCTCACTTAAGAGTCATTTGCAAAAAGACAGTACCAGGGTGGAACTGGATGAACAGCCGCATCCGGAATTACCCGATCTGAAAAACCTTCACCACATTCCTAATAAAGTGGCAGAAAGTATTTTTAAAAAAGTAAATGATCTGTACAGAGAGAATTTGATTTCCGGTGAACAACTGATTGTGCTGAACAATGAAATAACAGCATTTACGGATATCAGCGGTGCATGTGAAAGAATCAAGAATACTCCATTACCTTTCAGCTACAGTACATTCATCAAAAAATTTATAGTGGTTTATGTAGGTACGATGCCCTTTGGGTTCGCATTTACGCTGGGATATTATACGATTCCGGTAACCATTTTTATATTTTATGTGCTGGCCAGCCTTGAACTGATCGCAGAGGAAATTGAAGACCCGTTCGGAAAAGATGAAAACGATCTTCCAATGGGAAAAATGTCAGAAAATATAAAAAACAATGTGAAGGAAATTTTTGGAATCAGAAATGATTAATGAATAACTTTCAGCATCAACAATCCTCACCAAAATACTAACATGCCATTTACCATTGCTATTTCAAAAACCAGAACGCCCTTCAGGAGTAATTACTGGTTATGGATATTCATCATTTCCTTTCTTCTGATATGGATCAGCACTTTTACCGGAACCACTAATTTGTCGAATTGGTTTTTGGAAAATACCCTCACTTTTATTTTCCTGGTCTTTATCATCAGCACCTATAAAAAATTTACTTTCAGTGATGTTAGTTATTTGCTGATCTGTATTTATCTTTCGTTGCATGTTTATGGATCTAAATACACTTATGCAGAAAATCCGTTTGGGTATTATTTAAAAGACCTTTTCCATTTACAAAGAAATCCCTATGACAGGATTGTACATTTCAGTTTTGGATTTTTACTGGCGTATCCAATGCGGGAAATGTTTTTAAAATGGTTCAGGTATCCAAAACTGGTTTCCTGGATATTACCGATAGAGATCACATTGTCGGTCAGCGCTTTTTATGAACTGATTGAATGGGCGGTAGCAGATATATTTTTTAAATCACAGGGTGATGCTTATCTCGGCACACAGGGTGATATATGGGATGCCCAGAAAGATATTTTCGTTGCGTTTACCGGGGCTATTATAGCTACAACCATAGTTTCGCTGATTAAGAAATTATTCAGGATCCATGAACTTGATTGAAGCGTTTGTAAATGAACGTATGTTCTCAGGCTTTCTGTACTTAACTTCATGATTCATTTAAACAGGATACATGAGTTCCACTTCATTTCTATTCAGAAAGGCCGGCATCAGGGATACAGGCGATATACACAAATTATACAAGATCGTAAGCAAAACGGGCGGCGGACTTGCGAGAGATGAATCTGAAATATCAAAAAGCCTCGTTGAACAATTTACTTTAAAAGCTCAAAAGAACGGGACGCAGTTTGTGGCCGTTGATCCGGCAAATGAGAACCGCATCATTGGAG
>JANNZE010000281.1:0-2908 GCA_031410455.1 Chitinophagaceae bacterium
GATCACCGATCAGCAAAACCTGTACACCACCAAAAGGCGTTGTTAATTTGGAACGGGTGGTTCTTAATATCACATCTATAGCATCCAGGATATCACAACGTACCATGGATATTTCATCAATGATGAGCAATTCAATATTCAGCAGTACCTGTTTTTTTTCTGCAGATAATTTTACATTACTCATCAGGCTGTGCCTGCCCTGGTGCGTGGGAAGGAATGGCTGAAAAGGCAATCCGAAAAAAGAATGAATGGTACTTCCGGAAGCGTTGATGGCGGCAACACCCGTAGGTGCTACAACAGCTGTTTCCTTTTGCTGGTTAGCGCAGATATGTTTGAGAAGCGTTGTTTTTCCTGTTCCTGCTTTTCCTGTGAGCAATATATTGGAACCCGTGGCATTAATAAATGCGCTTGCAAGTTCGAAAGCGGAATCCGTCTGAATCAGCATATGCAAATAAACAATATAGTACATAAAAAAGCGCAGGAAATTATCCTGCGCTCCAATGGATCAGGTAGTAGGTTTTGAACCCAGTAATAACATCTCATTTACCTGCACTTCTGTGATGTATTTTTTTGTTCCTTCCTTGTCGGTGTAATTTCTGTTGATCAGTTTTCCTTCGATCACTACCTCAGAACCTTTCAATAAAAATTTCTCCGCAATGTCTGCCACCTTACCCCAGGCCACTAAATTGTGCCACTGCGTTTCTGTTACTTTTTCACCAGTGGCATTTTTATAACTTTCATTGGTGGCCACTGAAAATCTTACCAGTTTTTTACCTGTTTCTGTTTTCTTTACTTCGGGATTCATGCCCAGGTTACCGATCAGCTGAACCCTGTTTCTTAATGCGTACATAACATTTGTTTTTTTTGTTAAAATGTATTTCAGCAATAATGGGCGCCATCATTACTGCAGCTCAAATATGATGTAAACACAGGCCTCGGCTGCAAGCAGAAATATTTGTATGTGTTTATAAATACTTAACTACTTTTTTGTAACCCATTATCTACTTGTAATGGGTATTGACTCGCTTTCGCTGCGCTCTTAATTTTAGAACCTAAATATTTTTGTATGAATGAGACCAGGAATTGCATCGGTTGCCAGAAACCGGTAAGAGGAAGAACAGACAAAAAATTCTGTACAGAGCATTGCAGAAACAATTACCATAACCAGTTGAATGCCGCAGAAAATAACCTGATGCGGAACATCAATCATGTATTGTCTAAAAACAGGAAGATCATGCAGGAGATTATGGGAAATAATTTGTCGGTAGCAAAAGTTTCGAAAGAACAATTACTGATGAACGGATTCCAGTGGCGTTATTTCACACACCAGCAGGTAAACAACAAAGGAAATACATTTACTTTTTGCTACGATTATGGCTACCGGATCATCAACGAACAGCAGGCCGTACTTATAAGAGATACAATAAAAAAAAACAAGAACAGTGGGGTACTGAATGAAAGATCTGCGGAAAGTTAACGGTGCAGGAGGAGCAGGCTTTCCTGTAAATTGAGGCGTATAAACTATATTTGAACATGGCCTCACCGGTGATCTGTATTGGCGCAACATTAATAGATGAATTGTTCTTTTGTAAGGAAGAAGCTGTAGCGGCAACATCAAATCCTGCTTTCAGTTCCAGGTCTGCCGGCGGCGTGGTGTGTAATATTGCCCGTCATCTGGGAATGATGAATATCCCGGTAGAACTGATTACCGTTTTTGGAAATGATTCAGATGGTAAATGGCTTCGCGGTGAAATTGAAAAATGCGGAGTGGGCACGAATCATATTATCGAAGCAGATGCACCTACCGGAAAATATGTATCCATTTTAAACAGGGACGGTTCTTTATTTGCTGCGGCCTGTTCGGATGTATCTGTTGAGTATCTCACACCGCAGACTTTACAACGGTACGAAACATTTCTTTCCACGGCATCAATAATAGTTTCTGATACCAATTTAAGCGTGGAGGCTATTACGTGGTTATCTGTTTTTTGTAAACAAAATAACATCCGGCTGATCATAGAGCCGGTGTCTGTATTAAAGGCGAAAAAATTAGCGCTCGCAGATGTCTCCGGAATTTTTATGGTAACACCGAATGAAGATGAATTGCCGCATTTATCTCCTTCGGCTTCTGTGCAGACAGAATGGTTGTTACAGGAAATTTTAGACCGCGGTGTCAGCAATGTCTGGTTAAGAAAAGGAAGCAATGGTTCTTCTATATATCAAAAAGAAAGCGCTGTTGATCTTTACGCTGCAAACATTAACGTGATGGATACAACGGGTGCAGGAGATGCGGCCCTGGCGGGATGGATAGCAGCGGATCATTTAGGAATGGAAAAATTAAAATGTATACAGGCTGGCCATGCACTTGCTTTTGAAGTGCTGCAGATAAAAGGTGCCATATTAAATACGATCGACCAGCAAAAATTATTTACACTCATACAAAAATATTACCCGGATGTTATCTGAGCTTTTGTTTATTCACCCAGAGGTGCAACAGGCATTATTTGAAAATAAACCAGTGGTGGCGCTGGAATCTACCATCATATCGCATGGAATGCCCTGGCCGAGAAATATGGAAACGGCTTTATCTGTGGAAGATGCCGTTCGCAAAGAAGGAGCCGTTCCGGCAACCATTGCTATACGCGATGGAAAATTGCTTGTTGGACTGAGTAGCGAAGAATTGGAATATTTTGCGCAGGCAACGGATGTATGGAAAGTAAGTGTTCGGGATATGCCTTTTGTACTCACCAAAAAATTTCCCGGTGCTACTACGGTGGCAGCCACCATGCGTATTGCTTCCCTTGCAGGCATTAAAATTTTTGCAACGGGTGGCATTGGCGGTGTTCATCGTGGTGCAGAAACCACCATGGATATTTCTGCTGATCTTATTGAAATGGCACAAACCAAT
>JANNZE010000282.1:0-6328 GCA_031410455.1 Chitinophagaceae bacterium
AATAATTACTACAGCCTCTAAAACCAACCCTGTTGTTTTTCGCTTTAAAAATATTGGCCGCATCATTGGCTTTGCAATCATTATACTTGGAATTTTTGCTTCTTCTGTTGTTCAGATCAATCCCGGTGAGATAGGAATCAAAATCCTTTTTGGAAACATTCAAAGAGATGTTCTCCAGAGCGGACTTCACTTTGTGAATCCTTTACTGGACATTCAAAAAATTGATGTGAAAACTCAGAACTACACTATGAGTGGTGTAAATGATGAGGGCAACAAATTAGGGGATGATGCAATTCGTGTATTAACAAGCGATGGTTTGGAAGTAACAATCGATCTTACTGTGTTGTATCGTGTGGTTGCTTCTGATGCGCCTAAATTGTTGCGTGAAACCGGCAATGATTTTAAAGACAAAATTGTCAGGCCCATCACGCGTACAAAAATCCGCGATAATGCAGTGTATTACCAGGCAGTGGATCTCTTTGGAAATAAACGCGATGAATTTCAACAACGCATTTACAAATCTATAGAAAGTGATTTTAAGAAACGTGGATTGATGCTCGAACAGTTACTTGTTAGAAATATCACTTTACCTAATTCTGTAAAAGCATCTATTGAATCGAAGATCAACGCGGAACAGGATGCCAAAAAAATGGAATTCGTTTTACAGAAAGAAAGACAGGAAGCTGAACGCAAACGCGTGGAAGCACAGGGAATAGCAGATTATCAGAGGATCATTAACACCGGACTTACCAGCCAGCAGTTACAATATGAGCAGATAAAAGCTATGAAAGAACTTGCCTTAAGTAGCAACTCAAAAGTTATTGTAATGGGTAAAGGAAACAGCCCGATTATTCTGGACACAAAAGAGTAAAAAATAATAGCATAAAACATTTTGCATTTCCCCCATGCGGAGTATAAAAAATAAAGGCTGCTTTTAGGAAACAGCCTTTATTACCAGATGTATACTATCTTATTTTACAATTATCGCTTTTAAACTTCCTGTAATTTTTCCTATGATATACCTGATCTGGTATACACCAGATGTTAATGCTTCTCCGTTAATCTTTGCAAAAAGTTCACCATTATTTATAGGTACTTTCAATTTCCGGATGATCCTTCCATTCACATCAGATAATAGTATCCATCCAAATGCTTGCTTTTCTCCTGTATGAATTTTTACATTCATTTCACCATTGCTGGGATTTGGATAAAGAAGCGCTTGTGTTTCTGTTTCAGGAACTGTTTGAGGTACGGATACCGGAGGTTTTATATTGTTCACATAAGGACTCTTTAAAAACTGGCAGGCATTGTTGTTCAGCGACAATACGCTGGCCGTTGTACTCTGGCCGCAACCCGACCTGGATTTAACACTCAACACATCTCCCAATGAATTGAAGCTACTGAAGGAAATCTTTATACTATTTGTGCCTGCGCCATTAATAATTGTTGCTCCGGCCGGAACTACCCAATCATAAAAAATTGCATATGGAACTAACGCAACAGAATAGGTAGCGCTGCCGGAACCAATAAACGGACAAACATCCACAGGCCCGGTAATAGCGCCTGGTGCTGCCGGAATATATCCTGAAACGATAGCCTTAATTAAAGTACGCGTTGCCGAGTAACAGCCTGTTGCTAAATTTAAACTGCCCGCATAGTAATTGGTAGTGGACCGCAAACTTACTGTTGTATAAGAAGAACCGGTAGCCAGAGTTACTCCTCCGCTGGCTGATGAATACCATACTACTACCTCGCCTGTTGAAGCATTAGCAGATAAAGTAACTGTTCCGGAATTGCATCTTGCGACGTCACCATTAGAAACAGGAGGCAAAGGAGCTGCTTTTACCATTGCAATTACAGGTGTACGAACCGCACTCAGGCAATTAGTTAGATTGTTTTTCGATTCTACATAATAGGTTGTAGTTGTTAGAATTCGAACAATTGAAAATGAACTTCCCACGGCTATAGGACGCCCTCCGGTTGGAGTGTTATACCAACTATGTGATACTCCAGACACGGGTACTACTGATAACGTAATGGGGCTGTTAGGACAAACTCCATTACCGGGAATTTCAATCGCAGCATCCGGGCGTGTATTTACTGTAACGAGTATAGATGCCTGTGTTGATGTGCAGCCTGTTGTCAAATTTCTTGCCTTGGCAATAAAGGTGGTAGAAGAACTTATGAAAGATTGATACAGATTAGCACCGCTGGCTGTGCCTGATCGTAGTAATGCACCTGATGCAGCATACCAGTCGATGGTAGTTCCGCTTGCCGCAGATGCTGAAAGATTTGCATTGCCTGATCCACATAAAGCACTGGCGAGAATAGTTGGTGCAGCCGGAGGAACACCCAAGGTGATGGTATAAGCAGATCTTGGAGAAACACATCCTGTCGTAAGATTTCTTGCTACTGCGTAACATGTAGTTGTAGCAGTTATGACTGGTGTTATAAAAGTATTGCTTCCACTTAAAGCAACACCAACTGCTCCCGGAAAATACCAGTCTATAGTTTCATCAACGCCAGGTGTTGCTGTAAGCGTAACGGATTGAGGGCTGCAGATTGTTTGTCGTGATGTAAGAGGCGCAGAAGGACGTGGATAAACAAAAACTGTAACAGGAGTTCTTTGTGAAACAGCACATCCATTCACCTTTTTAGCCTCGATATAATAAGTTGTTGTAGTAGTAAGCGTTCCTGTAGTGATCGGATTACCTGTTTTTAAAGGATTACCTCCGCTAACAGCACCATATAAACTGAAATTAATACCGGTAACAGGAACAATTGTTATCACCGAAGAACCACTAACACATATTGGTGTTACAGAATAAACAATCGGTGGCAAAGGTACTTCTGGAACATTGATAGTTGCCGGCACTTTCAATGAGGTGCAGCCAGTAATAAGACTCCTTGTTTCTGCATAGTACGTAGTTGTTATAGATACTGTTGATACATAAGAAGTGTAACCACTTATAGTTCCTCCTTGCAAAAGGATGCCTGCTTCATCATACCAGTCAATAGTATTTCCTGTAGGGGCATATGCTTTAACTGTGGCAGTTCCTGGACCACATAACACTGTTCTACTGGCAACTTGAGCCGGTAAGGGAGGTAAGGTTGATTTTATCGCCAGTTTATTGTACGGCCCGGCCACGCCACAAATTGAAACTGCGCTCACTTTTAGTGAATCATTTACGGTAAAAACATATCCCGTGAGGAATCTCAACCGGATAGCGTTTCCATTAGACCCCGAATCAATTACAGTATTCTGTGGCAAGGTCCATAAGTATGTATAGTTAGCGACCTTAGTTACTGAATAACGAACCGATGTTGATGTGCCAATAATGCTGCATACATTGCTGTATCCAGCCTGAGCAATGATAGTTGAAGGCTTGGCGGGAACTACAACGGGAATCGTAGTTATTTGAACTGCATTGCTTGTGTCAACTGCTTGTGTTGTACATGCTTCATTATTAGTAAGAATACACCTGATTACATCTCCATTTGCAAAATCACTATAGTTTAGTATTGGTGAGTTGCTACCAATACTAATGTTACCATTTTTTGTCCATTGATAAATCGGGCTATTGCCTTCGTTAGTTGGAGAAGCAGTAAACGTTAATGAATTTCCTATACAAACCGGAAGGTTTCCTGAAGTAAGTGAAATGCTTACAGACGGGGTAACTCTTACAGGGCAAGGATTAGCATCCCCATTACCGGTTACCTTAAATTGAAATTGTCCTTCGTCACAATCATTACTTAGAATTCGAACTATTGCGTCAGTACTTCCAGCAATGGTTGGTTTAAATCTTACTGTGAAGGTTGCGCTATTTCCCGGAGTAATGAAAATGATAGGGTTTGTTATAACACTAAACTGTGTCATTGGTTGCCGTTGCGGATAGTCCTGCGCGTACACAATGTTTAAATCAAGATTTCTGGTTCCCTGGTTTGTAATTAGAAATGTTTTTTCAACCGTCGCATTTAATGGTACATTTCCAAAATCAGTGTTATTAGAAGTATTTGGCGTATTCCCAAATCCATTGGTTATGTCTATGCCATTTCCTGAAACCGCAATTTCTGCTTGTTCAGTGGGACAAATAACTGTGGCTGCTACATTAAAAGTATAATCTGGTATTAAAACATTATCCGTATTAATATGAACTGTAGCAGACTGATTTCCACCAGGAGAGAAAAGCAATATCAAAATGCTAAACGTAGCAGATTGACTTGGGCCTATTTGTGTGTTTGGATAATTGTTTACGGAAAATACCTGGTTCGGAGTTCCATCCGGATTAGTTACCGTCACACTTTCAATATTTAAAGTTGTTGATCCTGTATTGTGAATCGAGAACGTTTTGATCACCGGTTCGCCAGATTCTACATCTCCGAAATTGGTATTATCGCCAATGGAAGGACTATCATCTCCTGTTATTATCGGGATATCGTTTCCTTTAACAGTGATAGTTGGAACGAGAATGCTTGGGCCGTTGGATATACAATATCCTCCATAACTCCCGAGATAACCGTCAATGTAAATATAATAAGTAGTGCCTGCAGTTAATATAGGCGAAGTAACAATAGAGGTGCCACTGTTCGGTAAATTTGCACGTCCTGGTCTAAAGCGATCTCCTAAACGGTTATAAGTATATGCTGAACAGTTTCCCGAAACTGTAAAGAAAGTTACCCAGGCATCTATCGGATAAGGATCATTTGGAAATTGCTTATTAAAAGTGAGTGTGATGGCTCCAGTGGAAGTGGCCGTATACTTATACCATACAGTATTGTTGGGAGTACTGGCGCCATATTGTGTATTACCAGGTTCATTTAAGGCAGTTGCGCAGGTGGTGTTTTCACAAAAATTTGAACCAAGAGGTAAATCAGTAGCATTGCATATATCATCGTTTACCGGCGGGGTACTTACAGTAATGGCAATAAGATCCGACGGTCCAAATTGAAAACTCGCTCCGCAATATAACATGCAACGATAATAGCTTTCAGTCGAAATATTTGTAGCCTGGTAAATATTTGACGTTGCTCCTGGAATGTCTGTCCATTCTCCATTTGCTAAATTTACCTGCTGCCATTGGTAACTAATTCCTACCCCATTTGCATACACCGTTAAGTCAGTGCTGCCACCAGCACAAACTACATATTTGGAGGCCTTTATTAATGACGCAACTGGTGTACCGTTACAGTTTTCAGCAGCGATTATATTGATATCGTAGTCATTTGTTTGATTACCGCCCAATCCACACGAAGCAAAATCTGAGTTAAAAGAAACCTTGACTCTCAGGCGATGGATTCCGCTTAGTATGTTTGTCGGTATGTAATATGAAGTATTAACTATATTAAGTCCGTTACGAAGCTGCACAAAAACCAATTCACCTACATCTTCGAAATTTCCGTTGTCGTTATAATCTATCCAAATTCTTGCATAATTAAAGGAACCTGCAGGCGGAGGATCATTCAGGGCTATACTAAAATCCGCAACTGTTCCGCTTTGGGCAGCAAATTGTGGGCTGGCGAAATAATTATTGTTTACACCGTCGCTAAGGCTGTTGTTAATAGTTCCGTTTACAGACACCGAGCTTATTGCGTTGGTGCTTACAGTGCCTGCAGCGCAATAACAAAGTCCTACATTGGTCACAGTGTACACATCTGTGGCCTGATTGGATTGCAAGGGATTACAACCAGCACTAGCATATAGATAGCATCGTACTACATCACCATTAAACAATTGTACGTTATTCAGGTTAGGAGAATTGTCTCCTACTTGTACATCGTTTATTGACCAGGTATAACCCGGGTTATCGCCTGCGTTTGTAGTAACAGCAGTAAAGCTTCCACTACAATTTGCTGGTGGAGCATTGGTAGTAATTGAAAGTGTAGGGATGCAAGGATCAAGTGTCTCCAATGTAAAGTCAAAAACATCGCCCTCAATAGTTGTGTAGGCTGTTGGTATTGTGCCACTGTTAATATCGTCTGTTACTATTCTTACCCGGTAAGTACCAACATTTGCAGGAGTTGGAAATGTAATTAAAGTATAGGCAGAGCCATCAAAAGGAGGAAGAAGAGCGCCATTTATCACCCTTTCAGTCTGCTCATCAAAAACACCATCATTATTTTGATCTATATAAATATTCACGTACTCTGAACCAGCACTACTACCCTCTTTAAAATTTATATTTACAATATCATTCGTAGCTGACAGGATTCTATAACTATTAATTTGGGAAAAATCATTGTACCCATTACAGTTTACATTATCTATTCCTATTATCCTACTCACACCAATGCTCTCAACCCAAACAGTGCCGCAAAGGTTGGTAATAGT
>JANNZE010000283.1:0-4630 GCA_031410455.1 Chitinophagaceae bacterium
CAATGATCTTAGGCATCACTTCAAATATATCGCCAACTATACCATAATCGGCAGCCTTAAAGAAAGGTGCTTCCGGATCTTTATTAATCACAACAATGGTTTTGCTGCGGTTCACACCAGCCAAATGCTGAATAGCACCGGAGATACCTATGGCAATATACAAATTTGGCGCAATAGCCAGTCCTGTTTGTCCTACATGCTCGTGATGCGGACGCCAGTGAATATCAGCTACCGGACGACTGCAGGCTGTTGCAGCACCCAGTAATTTTGCAAGGTCTGTTACATAACCCCAGTTTTCAGGTCCTTTTAAACCACGTCCGCCACTCACTACAATTGTTGCTTCACTCAAAGGTATTTCACCTGTCACTTTATTAATGCTGGTAACGGTAACTTTAGGAACTTCCACATTAGCATTGAATGCTGCAACTTCGGCAACACCTGTTCCTTTTACCACATGATAAGAATTCGGGTTCAGTGCAATGATCTTCTTTGCCGTTTTAACACTAATGTTGGCAAATGCCTTTCCGCTGAATACAGTTTTGCGAACTATAAATCCATTGGCTGTTTCCGGTAAGGCCACCGCCCCTGCTACAAGGCCTGCTTTCAGCCTCACACTTAAGCGGGGTGCGATCGCTTTTGCAGTTGTATTGTTACTGAAAACAATTACATCTGCTCCTGTTGCTTCCACTGCCTGCGCAATGATAGAAGTATATACCTGGCTGTCCATGGCGGTTATACCGTCAACAGTATGTACTTTCTTAATTCCATATTCGCCCAGCGATGCAGGAGCATCTTCAGTTTTTCCAAGAATAATGGCTTCCGCCTGTGTTCCCAGGTTTTCGGCAATACGCGACGCATATGATGCGGCTTCAAAAGAAGATTTTTTGATATGGCCATCAGCCTGGTCTATAAATACTAAAACACTCATGAGTTTAGATTGTAGATTTTTAAAATTGGATTAGATCACTCTGGCTTCTTCATGAAGAAGTCTTACCAGTTCTTCCGGCTGATCAGGCGAAACCAGTTTCACGCCTGCCTTTGAAGGAGGAAGGTCGAACGAAGATACTTCAGTGTATACATCTGTTGCCACTGGTTCTACTACTTTCAGAGGTTTGGTTCTGGCACCCATAATTCCTTTCATATTCGGGATGCGTTGTTCGGCCATACCTTTCTGACAACTTACCACAACTGGCAACTGCACTGCATTGGTTTCTTCTCCTCCTTCAATTTCACGGATTACAGTAGCCTGGGTTCCGCTGAGATCAAATTTGATGGCATGAGAAATATAGGGAAGGTTCAGGATTTCTGCAACCATTCCGCCTATGGATGAACCATTGTAATCAATCGTTTCCTTACCTGTGAAAATAAGATCATAATTTCCTTCTTTAGCAACTGCAGCGATCTGTGAAGCAATGCTGAAACTGTCTGCATTGTCAGAATTTACCCTGATCGCTTCATCGCCACCCAGTGCCAGCGCTTTCCTGATCACAGGTTCGCTATCGGCAACTCCCACATTTATCAAATGTATCAACGTAGAAGGATCAGCTTCTTTTAATTCGATTGCCCTTACCAGCGAATACCATTCGTCGTATGGATTAATGATCCACTGAACACCCTCGTTTGAGAATTTCGTATTGTTATCTGTGAAGGCTATTTTTGCCGTTGTATCAGGCGTTTTACTGATACATACTAATATCTTCATGTGGGATGATTTAGTTATTTAAAAGGTTGTTTATGCAACTATAAGATAATACGTGCTGCAAATATAGTTGAAAACGAATTCAAAGAAAAGCGAATGGAAAGAATAGAGAAATTGATGGAAATGCTGAAAACATCGCCGGAAGACAGTTTTCTGAAACATGCAATGGCGCTGGAAATGGTAAAGAAAGGAGAGGATGTAACGGCCAGGGCTTTATTTGAATCGATACTGGAAAATGAACCGGGCTATGTGGGTTCTTATTACCATCTTGCACGTTTACTGGAACGTATGGAGGAAACGGATGCAGCCATACAGGTGTATGAAAAAGGAATGGAGGAATGCCGGAAAATCAATGACCGGCATGCGCTGAATGAATTGCAAATGGCTTATGATGATCTTACAACCTGATTCATGGATTTACTGAAAAAATTTGAACATTTTACTAAAGAGGAACAGCTGTTTCATTTTAAACAGAAATTACTGATTGCTGTAAGCGGTGGTTTAGATTCTACGGTGTTATGGGAAGTATGTAAACGCCTGCAGATTCCTTTAATAATTGCGCATTGCAATTTTCAGTTAAGAGGCGGGGAGAGTGAAGCTGATGAACAATTTGTGAAGGAACACGCTTTGCACAATGGTGATGAAATTTTTATCAAGAAGTTTGAAACAATAGATTTTGCTGAAAAAAATAAATATGCTATCCAGGAAGCTGCCAGAATTTTAAGATATGAATGGTTCAGCAATTTGCAACAGGAAGTAAAAGCGGATTTTATTCTAACAGCACATCATGCCGATGATAATGTGGAAACGATTCTGATGAATTTTTTCAAAGGCACCGGCATTAACGGGTTAAAAGGTATATTGCCCAAAAACGGAAAGATCTGCCGACCGCTTTTATTTGCCACCCGGGAAGAAATTGCGGCTTTTGCCCTTGAAAATAAAATTGCATACAGAGAAGACTCTTCCAACATTTCTGAAAAGTACACACGGAATTTTTACAGGCATTCCGTAATTCCTGCACTCAATAAAATGATTCCCGGAGTAAATGAAAATCTCCTTCAACAGTCGGATAAGTTCCGGGATATCAAAATCATCTATGATGAATATTGCTATTTTGTTTTAAATAAAATGATAGAGGTAAAAAAGGATGGGCATTATATTCCTGTTCTCAAATTATTAAAAACACCTGCGTTTCATACCCTGGTCTATGAATTTTCACGTAAGTACGGTTTCAATGCTGCTCAAACTTCCGGGATCGTAAAATTGCTGTATGCACCTTCGGGCAAATTCATATTGTCATCCACTCATCGTATTCTGAAAAACAGGAAATGGCTCATCATCAGCCCGGTTGAAATGATTCAACACGAAATGGTGGTGATCGGTGAAGAAGATACAACAGCAGATACGGAATATTTCAGCCTGAAAATTTCCCGGGAAGATTTTGATGGAAAGATCCACAAAGAAAACACCCTCGCAATGCTAGATGCCGATCATATTCAATTTCCATTATTATTGAGGAAATGGAAGCAGGGCGATTATTTTTATCCACTCGGGATGAAAAAGAAAAAAAAGATCAGCCGTTTTCTGATCGATCAGAAATTATCGCTGTTGCAAAAAGAACAGACATGGGTATTGGAATCGAACAGGAAAATAATCTGGATTGTAGGTTTGCGCATCGATGACCGTTTCCGCATTAGTCCTTCCACTAAAAAATGTATCCGTTTGAAATTAGTGTCCAAAAATTGACGGATCTTTCAACTGTTCAAATATGCCTTCAAATAAAACAGGTTGTAAAATCCCGATGAGAATGCCAGTAAATGCAAGGCCGAATACCGAACCCCATAAGTGGGCATCATGATTCACATTATCGGCATTTTGTTTTCCCATATATACGCAATACACCACAAATAAAACAGCATATAACAATGCGGAGATACCGATTGCGCCATATAACAGGATCTTTCCCCATGGATTGAATATGATGGCCGCAAATACTATTGCTGAAACTGCTCCTGATGCGCCTAACGCACGATAGTGGTAATCATCTTTATGTTTGATAGTAGTGGGAATATCAGATACAATGAGTGCTCCGAAATACAAAGCAAGGTACATCGCTTTTCCCCCCAGGCCCAGTACATCGAAAATCAGTTCTATATTTTTTCCGAAGAAAAATAAAGTGAACATGTTAAAGAACAAATGCATGTAGTCTGCATGTAAAAAACCTGAGGTGATCATTCTCCAGTATTCATGTTTTCTTTTGATAAAATATGGCCAGAGTATGGTCTTGTTCAGAAAATCGGCATTTGAAAATCCGATCAGTGAGATCACCACATTTGCAGCGATCAGGAAATACGTAACTGGATATTGCTGGAAGTCCATAAAAAAATTTATCAAAACTAATGAATTAGGCTCAGTGGTTTATGGTATGTTTTTTGAAAATTATATATTATGAAAAACATCTTATTTCTTTTTACCATCATTACACTGTTCAGTTGCGATACCATTAAGAAAAGCTCCAACAGTACCGGCACTGTATTTTCACTGAATGGAGAATGGCAGCTTACGGCTAATTCGGACAACAGCCTGATCGGAAGTTCTGTACTGGTATATCCTTTTGTGCCCGACGCTAAATTTAAAAAACTGGTGAACAATACCCAGTGTTTCAGAGAAACGGATGTAAAATGGAAAAACATTGCTACGGATAATAACGGTGGATTTACCGTCAATAATTTACAGAGCAGTTGCACAGGAGGGGCACCTCAGTATGTACCGGCTGCTATCATTGTTGTAAATACCAATGAAATTAAAGTAAATGGAAAAAATGCCGCAGGTGAAAATAGTTCACAAACATGGAAAAGGATCAGTACTGCTATCACGCAGTGATCAGGAATGATGATATTTTTCGTTTCTTAAAATGGTACATGCACGGTA
>JANNZE010000284.1:0-2357 GCA_031410455.1 Chitinophagaceae bacterium
GCGTCATTATGCAGATCTTAGTTTTAAAGAAATTGCAGGCTTAACTAAATGCAGCATCAATACTTCACTGGGAAGAATGCGTTATGGCCTCATCAACCTTAGAAAAATGATGACAGAAAAACAAATTGCACTTTAATAAAACTGTAACCCCCAATTCATACAAACCCTTCCCTCAACGGAAGGGTTTATTTTTTGTCGCCGGCATCCAAACCACATTGTAACCAGGCTGCATATTCTTTTACAGAAGGTGTGTATCCAACCGGGAAAGTCAGCAATTTTTCATCATTGCTGATGATCGCATATAAAGGCTGCGAATTGTTGTTGAAATTTTCTGTTTGAAATGTAGACCATTTATCTCCTACTGTTCTGATCATCTTTGTATTTCCATCAGCGTAAGTGTAGAGGAATTGTTTATTTGCAGGAAGATTTTTTTTATCATCTACATATAAGGAGATCACTACAAAGCGGTGCATAAGGTCTTTCACTTCTTTTTTACTCCATACATTTTCTTCCATTCTCCGGCAATTCACACAGGCATATCCTGTAAAATCCAGTAAAACAGGTTTATTCATTTTCTTGGCCAGCGCCAGTCCTTCTTCATAATCTCTTGCCGTAAGCGATTCTTCTGTTTGTGCATAGATACTGTAATACAATGGAGGCGGAAATCCACTGATCAATGTAAGATTTGCATATTTAGTATTGGTAACACCCGGTAATAAATAAAGCGTGAATAATAAAGTGACGGTGCCGAAGAATTTTCTTCCTCCGGAAATTTTTGAATAGTATTCTTTTTTGAATGAAAAGAAGCCAAACAGGTAAGCAGTAAGTAAAATGCCGCAGATGATCCATACACCTATAAAAACTTCTCTTTTTAAAATCCCCCAGTGCATCACCATATCCGCATTGGATAAAAATTTGAACGATAAGGCGAGTTCCAGAAAACCCAACACCACCTTTACAGTAGTTAACCATCCGCCCGATTTAGGAATAGAATTGAGCCAGTTCGGAAACAATGCAAACAATCCGAAAGGCAAAGCCAGCGCGAGTCCGAAGCCACCCATACCAGCTGTTAACTGCATAGCACCGCCATTGGAAGTTAAAGAACCCGCAAGCAAAGAACCCAGTATAGGACCTGTGCAGGAAAATGAAACAAGTGCCAGCGTAAGTGCCATAAAAAATATGCCGATGATATTTCCAGCGCCTGATTTACTGTCTACGGAATTGCTGAATCTTGATGGCAGCGTAATTTCAAAATACCCGAAAAATGAAAAGGCGAACACAATGAAGATCACAAAAAACACCACATTCAATATTACATTGGTAGAAATGTTATTGAGAATTTCAGGATTGAGTTTATCCAAAAAATGAAACGGTAAACTCAGTAAAATATAAATGATGAAAATAAAAAATCCGTAAATAAAAGCATTGCTCACACCTTTTGCACGGCTCGTTGCTTTTTTTGTGAAAAAGGAAACGGTTAAAGGAATCATCGGGAAAACACAAGGTGTTAACAACGCTACCAGGCCTCCGAAAAATCCCAGTAAAAATAATTTCATCAGTCCTGTATCTTCCTTTGCAATATTCACAGAAGATTCTGAACCGCATTTGGCCACGGGATGCTGAAGGTCAATAGACGCAATTTTAATTCGGTTAGTTGGTTGTTGAACAGAAGAATCTACAATAATATTCAGCATGATTTCATCCGGTATAAAACCAGAATCATTGGCTGCACTGTATTTTAATTGTACCTGCAGATTCTGTGGAACCGTTTTAAACTGGAGTTGCTGTAGAACCGTAATTTCATTTTTATAAACAGCCAAAGTTGCATTGTCAAAAATTTTATCTGCAATATTTTCTTTATTTCCTTCAATAGTTTTTATTGATGCAATAATGGAAGAATCAGCATATTCCAGTGACAGTGCCGGAATCTCCATTTCAGCCGAAGAATCATAAATATGCCATCCGTTTCCGATGGAAGCTTTAAGAATGAGATCAAAAGTTTTATCGCCTGTTTTGTTAACAGAGGTTTTCCACTGAACAGGCGCTGCAGTCTGGGCTGATGTAAGTAAGCTGCATATCAGGAAAACTGTAAAAAATAGAAATCGTTTCAACATGTTATAAAAAATCCCGAAGTTATTCGGGATCATTAAAATTACAATTATTTAGCCGGCAGATTTACGGTAAAAGGAACTTCTTTAGGAGGTAGACATTTACTGTCGTTGCACACCATATAATTCACTGCTCCTTTTATAACCGTTGAAGCGGAAGATTTCAATTTTACTCTCTGAACAAATTCCACTTTTTTAGAATAAAATTTAAGCGTGGAATTGAAATTGGGATCAAAAGATTTTTCCAGC
>JANNZE010000285.1:0-1621 GCA_031410455.1 Chitinophagaceae bacterium
ATAAAAATTTTGGTCTTGATTCTGATGTGATCGCACAATATGCGCAGGACATCAAACAATTAACTGCAATGGGTGTACAGGTTGCCCTGGTAATTGGTGGTGGTAATATTTACCGAGGAATGAATGAAGCTGAAACTGGTATTGAGCGTGCCCAGGGAGATTATATGGGAATGCTAGCCACTGTGATTAATGGGATGGCTGTACAAAGCGGTCTTGAAAAAGTGGGCGTATATACCCGATTGCAAAGTGCGATCAAGATGGAACAGATCGCAGAACCTTACATCCGCAGAAGAGCCATACGCCACCTGGAAAAAGGCCGTGTGGTAATATTCGGAGCCGGAACCGGAAATCCATATTTCACAACAGATACTGCAGGTTCCTTACGTGCCATTGAAATTAAAGCAGATGTTATCCTCAAGGGAACAAGAGTGGACGGCATCTATACAGCGGATCCTGAAAAAGATCCTACGGCTACAAAATTTAATACGATCTCTTTCAGCGAATGTATCTCTAAAAATCTGAGAGTGATGGATATGACTGCCTTTACTTTATGTATGGAAAATAATCTCCCGATCGTTGTGTTTGATATGAATAAACCCGGTAATCTACTAAATGTGGTTACAGGTGAAAACGTGGGAACACTGGTAAGTTAAACTGATCTTTTTCAGATATTAAAACTGTCAGCAACGACAGTTTTTTTTATGCCTGTATTTCTGACTAATTTTAATACAAATCTTTCGAAATGGTGTCACCTGAAGTTGTAAAAAAATTAATGAGTGAGAATGAATTTCTGCAGGTACAATTACAGGATGTAAATGAAATGATCGCCATACGTGAAGAAGAACTGGGAATATTGAGAGAGAAAGCCAAAAAAGCAGTAGAGACCAAAAGCCAGCTGGAATCTGTTTATGAAGAGATTTCTTATATGCAGAATCTGATAGGCAAACAGCAGCAGAAAGCAGAAGGCTCTGTATCCAGAGAAATGTCGATGGAAGATGAGATGCTGGAATCGATGCGACTGGAGAAAGAATATTATACCATCCGCGATCAATACCAGTCAGCAACTACAGCATTGAATGATATTAAAATGCAATTGGGAGAAGCATCATTGATCTACAAACAATTATTTGATGCCAATAAAAGAATTGCAGAACTTGAAAGTAAACTCGATATCTCCCTGGAGGAAAATGAATTGCTCAATTATGAGATTCAAAAAATGAAAAAGAAAATCAGTACTCTTACCGGAGAAGTATAAATAGTTCAAAGCGTTTCTCACCGAAGCGCTTTTGTTTTATGTTAACTTTGAAGAACAATTAAAAACGATGCATACGATCGCAGATATCAGAAGAGATTATAAACTGGAAAAATTGGATGAACACCAGGTGGCAGCAGATGCCATGCAACAATTTGAATTCTGGTGGAATGAAGCAGTGAACAGTAACATCGACGAAGTAAATTCGATGACGTTGGCCACAGCAGATAAAAACGGGTTACCCTCCGCGAGGATCGTTTTATTGAAAGGTTACAACAATGAAGGCTTCATTTTTTTTACAAATTATGAAAGTCACAAAGGGAAACAATTAGAGGAGAATCCTTTTGCTTCACTTGTTTTTTTCTGGAA
>JANNZE010000286.1:0-3749 GCA_031410455.1 Chitinophagaceae bacterium
CCAGTTTTTAGCATCCGCTGCTGCTTTCTGGTCTTTGGTTTTGATCGCGGTTTTAGCTGCTTTTGCCATGACTATTTAATTTCTTTATGTACAGTAACTTTTTTAAGAATCGGGTTGAATTTTTTTAACTCCATACGCTCAGGCGTATTTTTTTTGTTCTTGGTGGTAATGTAGCGGCTTGTGCCCGGCTGACCACTTGTTTTGTGTTCGGTACATTCCATGATAACCTGTACCCTGTTTCCTTTCTTTGCCATTATTGATATTTTTTAAAGGCTGATTTTAAATTTTTTCCCCTGCTGCACGTAAACCTTTCACTACAGAAAATAACCCGTTCTTATTGATCGTACGGATCGCTTCAGAAGATACTTTCAGCGTGATCCATTTGTCTTCTTCCGCAAGGAAATATCTTTTAGTTTGCAGATTCGGCAGGAACCTGCGCTTGGTTTTAATGTTTGAATGAGAAACCTTATTACCTGTAATGGGTCTCTTTCCTGTAACCTGACATACTCTGGCCATTTCCTAAAAATTTTGGACGGCAAAGGTAATCATTTATAGCTAACAAAAACAAACATTAAAAAGAATTTTCCAATAATTGTCCCGGTTGTGGATAACCCTGTCACCAAAAACAACCGGATATACAGCTCATTAACCCCTCAACTACCCTTAAACGAACTGAATATCAGCTTCTTAGAAAAAAAATATTAAACGCACCATTCTCTGATTACCAGGGCTAAATTACATTCAAAAAAAATGCATTCCATACATACAAAACATATTTCCGGATACCAGTTTGATGCCGGCATAGGCAACCACCTTTTAAGAATGGACAGTCCTGATGAACCCGGCACAGATACAGGCCCCAGCCCGAAAAGACTCATGCTGGCTGCCCTTGCAGGCTGTACAGGAATTGATGTGGTGTCTATCCTCGAGAAAATGAAAGTGAATTTTTCTGATCTGCAGATCGATGTAAAAGCAGATCTCACGGAAACGCATCCTAAGATCTACACCAATGTGGTAATGATCTATACTATCCGGATGAATGAAGAAGACCGGCCAAAAATGGAACGTGCTGTGGTTTTATCCAAAGAAAAATATTGCGGCGTTCAGGAAATGTTCAGGTCTTTCACTTCCGTTTCAGCAGAAATCGTTTTTTTAGACTGATAAAACAAACGCAGCATCTGGAAGATTACGGCCATCAATATCAGCAACAATCCAACATAGAACTGGCTGTGAAACAATTTGCTTTCGCCAAAAAATAAAAAGGCGAGTGCAATGCCATAGATCGGCTCAAGGCTGAAACTCAGGTTCACACTGAATGCGGAAATATGGCGCAATGCATTCAGCTGCATTTCAAAAGCAATGATGGTACAGATCAACGATAGGATCAACAACCAGCCAAGATCGTGCAGGCCGGGTAAAAAGTCTGTTGCCGGAAAATAATAATTATACAACGGAAATAGCAGCGTCAACACCAGGAAACCTCCGGTGAGCTCATACCATGTAAGCAGCCGTGGCTGATGTGTTGCCAGTAATTGTTTATTGAAAATAGGAAAAACCGCACTCAAAAATGCAGAGATGATTCCAAACACAATTCCCATTTTATACTGCGGATGAAAATCAAAAATGATATAGATCCCCGCGATGGCAAACATACCCAGGATCAGTTCTGAAAAAACCATTTTCTTCCTGAGAAAAAAAGGTTCGGTGAGTGCAGAAAAAAAACTGCTGGAAGAAAGACACACCAGCGCCACCGATACATTCCCATATTTGATACTGCCGTAAAAAGTAAGCCAGTGTATGGCGATCACACCTCCTACTGCAGTTATCTGCAAGGCCTCTTTAAAACTGATTTTTTCCAGTTTTCTTTTCATCAACAGAAAAAAACCTAATATGATGATCGTGAGCAAAAGCCTGTACCATACCAGCACGCCTTCCGTTAGAGATATCAGTTTGCCGAGTATAGCTGTAAATCCCGCCAGGAAAACGGCAATATGCAATTGAATGAACGCTTTCTTCATGAATTATCGCTGCTTCCGGTAACCCGATTCAAAAATTAAAAGGTGAATAATTTACAACATTATGCCAATGGTACATCCTCAAATGTAAACATACTTATATTTGCCCCACTTATAAATAATCAATATGAGCTTTAAGCGTATCAACAATATCTCCGGGTGGATCATTTGCTTTATTGCCTGTGCGGTATACATTTTAACTATGGAAGCTACCGGCAGTTTATGGGATTGCGGTGAGTTTGCCTCGAGTGCCTATAAACTCCAGATCCCGCATCCACCGGGCGCACCACTTTTTGTGCTGATTGGCCGCTTGTTTATGGCACCTTTCGATCCGCAGCATGCCGCTACCGGTATAAACCTCATGAGCGCACTGGCCAGTGGTTTCACCATTTTATTTTTATTCTGGACCATCACTCACTACGCTTATAAATTATTACAGCAGGATGGAAAAGAACTTACCAATTCAAAAATCATCGGTATCATTGGTGCCGGTGTGGTAGGTGCACTTGCTTACACTTTTTCTGATTCTTTCTGGTACAGTGCCGTGGAAGGTGAAGTATATGCACTCTCCTCTTTCTTTACTGCGCTTGTATTCTGGGCAATGGTTAAATGGGAACAAAGTGTAACCGCTGAAGAAGAAAATGGCATCCGCGGACATTTCTCCAGGGCCGACCGCTGGATCATCCTCATTTTTTACCTGATGGGTTTGTCGATCGGCGTGCATTTACTGAACCTACTTACACTACCCGCGATTGTAATGATCTATTATTTTAAAAGATATAAAGTTACCAGCTGGGGAACTTTCTTTGCTTTCATCATTGGCTGTGTCATTACAGGTATTGTTCAGAAAGCAGTGATCCAGTGGAGCATCAAAGGAGCAGGAAATATGGATATCTGGTTCGTGAATTCCTTTAACCTTCCTTTCTTCTCGGGCTTTGCATTTTTCTTTGTACTGATGGCCGTAATCATTTTCTTCGGATTAAGGATTGCTGTTAAAAACAACTGGAATTTCCTTCGCCTCGGATTGTGGTGCTTCAGTTTCATGTTACTGGGCTATACCACTTACTTCACAACAATGGTAAGAAGTACTGCCAATCCTTCTGTGGATATGTACAATGTTGACAATCCTGTGAACCTTGTTGGTTATGTAAGCCGCGAACAATATGGCGACTGGCCTATTTTATATGGTCAGGATTTTACCGCTCCTATCATTGATACCAAGATCACAGAAACTTATATAAAATCAAACGGCAAATACGAACAGTCCGGAAGAAAATACAGTTATATATACGCGCCTGAAGACCTGCATTTTTTCCCAAGAATGTGGGACCAGAGTAATGACCAGGGACATGCCGATTATTATGCAGGATTTGCCGGATTATCAAAAGATAAAGATGGCAACTGGGATGGTAAACCAACCATGAGTGATAACATCAGTTTCTTTATACAATACCAGCTCAACTGGATGTATCTGCGTTATTTCATGTGGAATTTTGCCGGAAAACAAAATGATATCCAGGGTGGGCACATGAGTAATGTGAGAGACGGTAACTGGAAAACGGGAATCGGTTTTTATGATAACCTGCGTTTGGGAGATCAAAACACCATGCCTGAAAGCGCCGCAAAAAACAAAGCGAATAACAAACTTTTTATGTTGCCGCTTATTCTCGGTTTACTTGGTATTTATTATCAGCTTAAAACAGATAAGAGAGATGCACTTGTTACCGGACTGCT
>JANNZE010000287.1:0-1674 GCA_031410455.1 Chitinophagaceae bacterium
TGACAGTATTTCCATTTGTTTCAGCAAAGGTTTGGGCATACCGGCAGGTAGTGTATTACTGGGCAGCGGAAAATTCATAAAAAAAGCCAGGCGGATCAGAAAAGTAATGGGCGGTGGAATGCGGCAGGCAGGCTATTTTGCAGCAGCAGGAATTTTTGCTTTGGAAAATAATGTAGACCGCCTTGCCGAAGATCACCGCCATGCAAAACAAATTGCAGAAGCACTTTTGAAAAAATCATTTATTGGTAAAATGCTTCCGGTGGAAACCAATATCCTGATCTTTGAAGTAAAGGGTGAATATACACCGGCTACCTTTTGTGCTTTTTTACAACAACATAATATCCTGTGTATCGCTATATCAGATACACAGGTAAGAATGGTAACCCATCTGGACATCACACCAAAAATGGTTCACGAATTAACGGAACTAATATATCATTTATAAACTTTCAAAACATACATGTTACCAAAGATCGATCCTTCTAAAACGTCAGCGTGGCAAAAATTACAGGAACATTTTAATTCCGGGAAAGTGGCGGACATACGATCACTTTTTCAGATTGATGAAAACAGATTTCAAAAATTCAGCATCCTTCAGGATGATCTGCTTTTTGATTTTTCAAAAAATAACATCAATGATGAAACGCTATCCTTGCTGATACAACTGGCAAATGAATGTGAATTGAAACCAGCCATGGAAGCTATGTTCTCCGGGGAGAAAATAAATGAAACTGAAAAAAGAGCGGTTCTCCATACAGCGCTGAGGAATTTTTCAGGGCAACCCGTTTATACAGAAGGAGAAGATGTGATGCCCCGCATACAGGAGGCGCAGCAACACATGAAACAATTCTGCGAAAAGATCCACAGCGGTTCGCATACAGGTTTCACAGGTAAAAAAATAAAGTACATCATAAACATTGGCATCGGCGGCAGTGACCTCGGCCCTGTGATGGTAACGGAAGCCCTGAAAGCATTTAAAATACCATACATCGAGAGTTTTTTTGTTTCTAATGTAGATGGTGCTCACCTGAGTGAAACGCTGAAAAAAGTGAAAGCAGATGAAACTTTGTTCATCATTGCTTCAAAAACTTTTACCACGCAGGAAACAATGGCGAATGCTGTTTCTGCTAAAGAATGGTTTTTACAGCAAGGCGGTACTGTTGAAACAGTATCCAAACATTTTGTTGCACTCAGTACCAATGCAAAAGATGTAGCTGCCTTTGGAATAGATACAGAAAACATGTTCCATTTCTGGGACTGGGTAGGCGGAAGATACAGCCTCTGGAGTTCTATAGGTTTATCCATCGCATTAAATATTGGTTATGATCATTTTGAAAAATTACTGAAAGGCGCCTATGCGGCGGATCAGCATTTCAGCAGCAATCCTTATGAAAAGAATATTCCGGTTCTGATGGCACTTATCGGAATATGGTACAGAAACTTTTTCAATGCTGCTACTGAAGCAATATTACCTTACGACCAGAACATGCATCGTTTTGCAGCCTATCTGCAACAGGGAAATATGGAAAGCAACGGAAAATATACAGACAGGAACAATCAGCCGGTTACCTGGCAAACAGGGCCGGTAATATGGGGAGAACCCGGCACCAACGGTCAGCATGCATTTTACCAGCTTATTCACCAGGGAACGCAATTGATACCTTGTGATTTCAT
>JANNZE010000288.1:0-4055 GCA_031410455.1 Chitinophagaceae bacterium
AATAAAATATTATCGAAATTAAAAAACAAAGAAGGAGAGAAAATTAATAATATTGTTATTGATGATATATCATTCGGTTATCAGCCTGTTCCTGATGGATGGATATGGCAGGATATCGGGAATTATTATGGAGCCGGGGCCTGGTCTCTTAACTGGAAAGAAAATTTGTATGATGTAACACTCCATTCGCCGGATGAAATGGATAAGCCTGTGGAAATAATTTCAACAGATCCTTCTTATTTTAAAGATAAGATCAACTCTTTTATAACGTCTGCATCTGCCAAAAGTGGCGACAATGCCTGGATATATTCGGCGCCTTACAGCGATCACATTTTCGCAACCGGAACCATTCCTGTTTCACAAAATAATTTTGTTATCAAAGGTGCGATGCCTAATCCTTCCCGGATATTCGGAATGGAATTATCACAAAAACTGAAAGCAGGTTTATATATGCTTTTGAGTGAAAAAATAGAACAAAATTATCCGTTCACTATATTTCCTGAAATGACGGATTCTATTCTTTCACCTTCTCTGGACAGCATCAATTACTGGTTCCTGAAGAAGAGTGTGAATCTGTTTGGAGAAGCATTGGTAAAGGCTATTGGAGCCAGCCGTGGCAATGCCTCCACAACGTCGGGTATTGAAGCAATGTACACTTATTGGGCTGGTAAAATAGATAATTCTGCTATGAACATCATGGATGGCAGCGGATTATCTCCTGCCAACAGGGTGAGTACAAAACTGCTGGTAGATTTTTTGCAATATGCCCGTAAACAAAAATGGTATCCATCATTTTACAATGCCCTGCCTGAAATGAATGGTATAAATATGAAAGATGGTTATATCAGTGGCGTAAGGTCTTATACAGGCATAATTAAGCAAAAGAGTGGAAAGGAAGTTATATTTGCTTTTATTGTAAATAATTTCGATGGCAGTCCGTCTGCAGCAAGGGAAAAAATGTGGCGGATCCTCGATCAGTTAAAATAATCAATCATCAAAAAAGTTAACATGGCACAGCAAAATTTCAAGAACCATCGCAGACTTTCTGTAGGATATCATTTCATTTTATACCCGGTAATGCTCGCAGTGATCATCGGGAGCGGAATTAATTTACGGGATGCTATGAGAGAAGACGAAGGTGTATACAGTGCTTCACTCATTTTTGCATTGAGTTTTATCTCGATGGTGATCGCTTTTTTTGCACGCTCTTTTGCTTTAAAAGCACAGGACAGGGCCATACGTGCAGAAGAAAATCTGCGTTATTTCGCCATTACTGGAAAGCTGATGGATAATGCACTTACCATGCCTCAGATCATTGCATTACGCTTTGCTCCCAACAATGAATTAATGGACCTTGCTCATGAAGCTGTTCAAAAAAGATTGTCGGCCAACGATATTAAAAAAGCGATTAAAAACTGGAAAGAAGATCACAACAGGGTTTAATTATCTGATCATATTGTCAATACTGATCTTGCCTGGTCCAACGATCAGTATCGCAAGATATATTGACAGAAACAATACAGCCATTTCACCTTTGCCATAAAAATCATGGTTATGTGCCATGAAGAAAGCAACAGCCATTGCTATCACCAGTGGAACGGCTGCCAGCCTGGAGAACAATCCCAGTATCAAAAATAAACTGCAGAAAAATTCAGCAAATATCACCAGGCAAAGTGAGAAGGTGCTTCCCATCCCAAGGAAATTCATGAACCCGTTTTTCATTTCGGCAAAACCTACCAGTTTCTGATAACCATGATTCATCATTAAAAACCCCGGGATGAGTCTTAACAGCAAAAGTGCAACATTGAATGCTGCGGTAGAATAGTTAGTAGAAAATAATTTTTTCATGGATGAGGCATTAGCTTTTGCCAAAGTAACAGAATATATATGCACATTACACATTTCCGGTAAACTTTCTTTATCAATCCTTTAACAGCGAATCTGAACGCTTTTAATTTTGTTTACACACGAATTATCAAATATTTTCCGGCAACTGTATACGTTACCTTACGTAATAGTAAATTTGCGGCCAGATCATCAAGCTATTTAATATGAAGCAAACCGCTTTTCTAATCCTGATCACCTTATTTTTTTTAAAAGGTTACGCCCAGCCCACACATTTTATTACCGACAAGGAGAAAAAATATAAGGAAGCCCGGGAGTTCATCATGAAAGAACAATATGCCCTTGCTTATCCGCTGGTGAGGGAATTGAAACAGCAGTATCCTGATAATACTATATCTGATCATGCTTATATAAATGAAGATGTTCAGTATTTCTACATTGTGTGTGAGTTAAAATTATTGCAGGATGTAGGACGGGAAGACGCTATTTATTATATACAGTCAGTGAACAATGAACCACGCCGACAGATCATGAGTTTCCACCTGGCGCATTATTATTTTCTGAAAGAAGATTTTGAAAAGACCATTGAATATTATGATATAGCCGGATATGAAAATATCAGCAACGAGCAAATAGCAGATGCCAAATTTGAAAAAGCATATGCACATTTCAACCTAAAGCAATTCAATGAAGCCAAACCGCTGTTCGCAGAGATACTGCAGCTTCCCGATAATAAATATTTTATTCCTGCCAATTATTATTATGGTTTCATTGCCTATCGCGATAAGCAATATGATGTGGCACTAAAATCTTTCCGGCTCGTGGAATTGCGTGATGAATACAAAGGAGTTGTTCCTTATTACATAGCGGAGATCTATTATTTCCAAGGGAAAAAAGAGGAAGCACTTACTTATGGAGAATCTGTTCTGGGAAGAGGAACCACTTTATATTATGAAAAGCAACTGAAACTCTTAATGGGCCAGTTGTACTTTGAAAAAAAAGAATATAAAAAAGCATTACCGCTTCTGGAAGATTATGTGAACAGTTCTGAAAAGGTTTCCAAAGAGGTTTTGTATGAACTGAGTTATTGTTATTTTAAAGACAACCAGTCGCAAAAAGCCATTGAAGGCTTTAAGCAGTTGAGTAATGAAAGAGATTCGATGGGGCAGAACAGTATGTACATCCTTGGCGATCTCTATCTGCAAACAGGAGATAAATACAATGCGAGGAATGCCTTTCAGTATTCTGCATATAACAGCAGTAATAAGCAACAACAACGCATTTCACAATTCAATTATGCAAAACTTTCTTACGAGCTCGGTTTCCAGGATGTTGCATTGAATGAAATGAAAAATTACATGAAAAATTATCCGAACAGTGAATATGATGCAGAAGCAAAAGAGATTATGGTGAATATCCTGGCCAATACCAGCAGTTTTTCAGATGCGCTGGCTTTATATAAAACATTCGACCGGCCTTCTGCCAATATGCAGAAAGCGTATCCGAGGATATTATATGGTCGTGCCATCGAATTGGTAAATGATCAGCAATTGTCGCAGGCAGATGTTTTATTTGTGGAAGTAATTTCTAATCCGCTTGCGGGTTTCGTTCTGCCATACAGTTATTTCTGGAAAGGAGAGATCGCCTACAGGCAACAGCGTTATGATGATGCCATCAGAAACCTGAATGCATTCATACAGGCAAATGTTTCTTCACAGGGTGAAGCGAATGTAACAACAGCACGGTATGATCTGGGCTACAGTAATTTGCAGAAAGAAAATTACAAACAGGCATTGACTTATTTTAATATAGTAGCGCCAGCAGTAAGTTCTTCATCGGGTACAGTGGAACTGGATGCTTACCTGAGAGCAGCCGATTGTAATTATATGCTGAAAGATTTTACAAAAGCGAATAATATGTATGATGCACTCATCAACATTGGTTCACAATCTTCAGACTATGCAACTTACCAGAAAGCGATGATAGCAGGGATCAAAAGCAGTGCAGAAAAGATCAGGATATTATCAGCGCTCACCAGGCAATATCCGAATGGTTCATTAACAGCTGATGCTAATATGGAAATAGCGCTTACTTATATTGCCGATGAAAAATTCAGAGAGGCAATACCATATCTCAATACCATAATTGCTTCAGGTGATAATGGTATGAAACCACGGGCATATCTCAAACTCGGACTTGCTTATTACAAT
>JANNZE010000289.1:0-4386 GCA_031410455.1 Chitinophagaceae bacterium
TTTTCATGTAGTAATGCTACTTCCTTTATCCTGGGAAATAATATCTGTTCTTCTTTGTGCATATGACTGGTGAGTTCATCAGCAACCTGGTTTAACAGCGCCAGCACTTCGATCATATAAGGGTAACGCTCCCCGTGTTTGGATACTACTTTTAACAGGTGTTCCTTTATCTGCGGAATATTTTGTTTTACATAAAAATGATGATTGATGAGGATATATGAAATCAGTTCATCGGCGGTCATTTCCGTAAAAGGTTTGGAACGTCTTTCATTCAGATTTCCAAGTGCATTCACTTCTGCAATAATCTGATCTGCAGATATCCCTTTTTCTGTACATGCCTGGGCAAGTGTTCTTTTTCCTTTGCAGCAAAAATCAAGATCGTATTTTTCCAGTACGGTTACTGCCTGGTAATTATCAGTTACAATATTGGCGAGCGTTTCTTCAGAAATATTTTTCATAACATTTAATTTTTATCAAAATTGTGTTTTCTCAATTTTTGAAATTATGACCGAACGCATGTCTTTTAAATATTCCCAGATTCAACAATAGAAAACCAAAAAAAATAAGCAGTGCTGCTGCTAAAAGCATTTCGTTAATATAAGGGACAGTATTATAAGTAATTGCTAAAATCCCCTGCGTCATCAGCAATATTTCGTTGATAATAATTCCTGAACAAAAAATTGTAGCAGATATTTTAAATTTAACGGTTACCAGATGTAGAACATGAGCAATGCAACCGATCAGAAATAGGGAGATCATCCCCAGTAATATCAGGTGTAAATAACCAATAACGATAGGCCTCAGTCCAAAAGCGATTTTACTTAAAGCCGGAATGCCGGAGCCGGTCTGTAAAAGAATTTTGATACAAAAAGCCAGTATAGAAAATGTAAACAGCCAGTGTACAACAGGAGAGAACTGCATTTTAATTTTCTCCCGGTGTTTCCATAACAACTTTACAAACATTACAGTGGCGACAGCCTGTAAAATGGCAGCAATTACAATGATGATATGTGCCCATACAGGAAGTGTGAGCCATGGCACTGATAAAAAATAAGCGGGTATGCAGGCAAATAGAAAAAATCTGAATATATTTTTATTATTGAAATCGATGGAGATCCTGATCAGTATATCACCTGCAATTCCCATACAAGCAAAAAAGAACCAGCCGTTGTATTGAAAATGTAAAAAGAAATAAATAGTTGATAAATAAATATGCTGTTCAATATTTTTGGTGGCCAGCATATAAGCCAGAGAAAATGCGCCGATGGAAGAAATTACCAGAAATGCCAGTGATGCTTTAAACCAGGAATGAACAATATTGGATGAGGAGGTTTTATTCAGGTCTTTCCAGAACATCCATGCAAATGCATAAGAAACGAAAATTGAAAGCGTTGAAAATAATATCGATATAAATCCATATCCCTGCACCGGGAAACTCAACAGCATTCCATACGCTGTGACCAGGTTGGCATTTAATAACCACTTATATTTTTTATGTGAAATGGAATGATTCTCCTCCAGGTAATTTACCATCAGGCACATGATTGCATGTGTGATCCATCCTGCAAATGCAAAATGAGAATGTGCATGTAAAATAAATTTCTGATCTATGAAAGGAAGTGAAAAAGCAATTTTATACCTGAGTATTACACCTAGACAACTTACGATGAAAAGATTTACAAAAGCAATATGCAGGTAACGTTTGCTGATGAACATTTTTTAAGCAAAGAAACAATGGGATATTTTTTTGAATTGTGACCAGGATCATATCAACAGTAAACTTTTCCCTTATTGATCAGTAAATGGCCTTTGTCGTGCATGGCTCTCATGGTCCTGATCACGGTTTCTACTCTCATTCCTGTAAGATCTGCCAGTTGTTGCCTGGTTAATTTTAACTGGTTACACTTTTTACAAATATTGGTATTGGAACTTTTAAAATACTCTATAAGAGAAGCTATTCGGTGTTCGGGTGTCTGGTGAACAAGCTCCTTTAATATAAACATCTTAAACCTGATCCTCGATGCAAGTAATGCAGCGAAGGCTTTATACATTTCAGGATGATCAGCTAACAATTCCAGGAAAACCGGTTTGTGTAAACGTATTAACACCGAATCTTTTTCAGCAATGGCAGAAGCTGCATAGGGCCGATCGTCGAACAATGGCAATTCTCCAAAGCAATCTCCGGGTAGAATATAATACTGTATAAAATCTTTTCCGTTCTCATCTATATTCAGCCATTTGATGTTTCCGCTTACCAGCTCAAAATAAAAATTACAGGTATGGCCTTCTGAAAAAATAGTTTCACCAGCTTCAACTTTCTTGTAAGTAGCACCACTGGCTAAAAGCATATCTATATCTACCATAACTGAAATTTGTTACTTCGAAAGTACAGCACCAAGAAAAGCTATAAAATGATGTAAGGAAAGAACTAAATGATTTTGATCAGTTATAGTTCAAATATCAAACCACTTACCATCATAAAAACTGTTTTAAATCAGTTTATCGGAGGAATATGACTGAACGCATAAGATCCCCATTGAGTTGATGGTAAGATTGCAACATAAAACTAAAAAAATCATGAAAAAATTACTCATCCTTACCATCATTGCAGCTTCGTTGTTCAGTTGCAGTAATAACGGATCCAGTAGCACTGACAGTAATGCAAATACCGGAACCGGCTCCTCTTCAACAAGTACAGAAATCAATCCCGCCACAAACAATTCTGCAAATCCTTCTTACGATCCAAAAAGAGGAGAAGGAAAATTCACAAAGGTAGAAATCAGTGATAAACTGGATGCCGCTATGGCCACCAATGGTGAAAAAGTGTATGGTGTAAAATGCAGCAGTTGTCATAAAACTACAGATGAAAAATTAGTAGGTCCGGGTTGGAAAGGTGTTACCGGAAGACACACGCCTGAATGGATCATGAATTTTGTGACCAATACAGATGCTATGCTCAATAAAGATCCGAAAGCACAGGCGCAACTCGAGATTTGTCTGGTAAGAATGCCTAACCAGAATCTTGCAGATGAAGAAGCACGTTCCCTGTTAGAATTCATGAGAAAAAATGATGGCATTAAATAATACCGATTAACTCACCAGCAAATAAATTATATGAGCATAGTCACTAAAATGATCATTGTATGTATTGCAATGATTTCGTTCTACTCCTGCAAACCGAAAAACGCAGGAAATGCTGTGAACTCTGATGCAGCATCCAAAGCTTATGTTGCGCCAGGCAAGTACGATCAGTTTTACAATTTTGTTTCCGGAGGATTCAGCGGTCAGGTAAGTGTGTATGGCCTGCCAAGCGGCAGATTGCTCAGGGTGATCCCTGTGTTTTCTGTAGATCCTGAGAAAGGTTATGGCTACAGTGAAGAAACAAAGCCTATGTTGAATACTTCTCATGGTTTTATTCCCTGGGATGACCAGCATCATTTAGAATTATCTCAAACCAATGGAGAAATTGATGGCAGGTGGCTGTTCGCAAATGCTAACAATACGCCACGTGTGGCAAGAATAGATCTTACTACTTTCAGAACTACTGAAATTATTGAATTGCCTAACAGCGCCGGTAATCACAGTTCACCTTTCATTACAGAAAATACAGAATATGTGGTTGCAGGCACCCGTTTCAGCGTTCCGCCTGATAATGCAAACGGCGATGTTCCTATCAATAGTTATAAAGAGAACTTTAAAGGAACCATCAGTTTTATAAGCGTAGGTAAAGAAGATGGCAAAATGGACATTGCATTTCAGATCGAATGCCCGGGAATCAATTTCGATCTTAGTCATGCAGGTAAAGGCAAATCTCATGGATGGTTTTTCTTTAGTTGTTACAATACTGAAAAGGCTAATACACTTCTGGAAGTAAATGCTTCACAACATGATAAAGATTTTATCATGGCAGTGAACTGGAAAAAAGCAGAAGAATACCTGCGAGCAGGCAAAGGAAAGAAAATGCCTGTTAAATATATTCACAACTCTTATGATGAAAAAAGCCATACGGCTGTTTCTGAAGTAAGAACAGAAGTGATAGTGCTGGATTCCAAAACATTAAAAGATATCTGCTATTTTATTCCTTGTCCTAAATCACCTCATGGTTGCGATGTGGATCCTACCGGGGAATATATAGTGGGCAGTGGTAAACTGGCTGCTTTGATTCCTGTTTTCAGTTTCGATAAAATTCAGAAAGCCATCGCAGCAAAAAATTACGAAGGTGAATATGATGGTATTCCCGTTATTAAATATGAAGCTGCTTTATATGGAGAAGTGAAAAAGCCGGGACTGGGACCTTTGCATACCGAATTTGATGGCAAAGGAAATGCATACACAACTTTCTTCGGTAATACCTGCTGCCTTCCTGCCTCGTTTAAACAAGGCATA
>JANNZE010000290.1:0-1546 GCA_031410455.1 Chitinophagaceae bacterium
AAAAATATCAAGCCGGAACTTGAACCATCCGATCATCCGCTGATACGCGATGCAGAAGCCTGTTTTGAATCTTCATTGGCCGCCATTCAGTTTGCCAAGAAATACAACAGCCGTTTACACATACTACACATCAGCACAGAAAAGGAATTACAGTTGTTCGGCAATATGCTGCCGTTAAAAGAAAAAAGAATTACGGCTGAAGTTTGTGTGCATCATTTACATTTTACAAATGATGATTATAAAACACTCGGTTACCAGGTAAAATGTAATCCAGCTATTAAATATCCATCCGATAAAGAAGCTTTATGGAAAGCATTGCTGGATGACCGCCTGGATGTGATTGCCACAGACCATGCACCTCATTTGATGGAGGAAAAACAAGGACCGTATGAAAATGCCCATGCCGGTTTACCTTTGGTTCAGCATCCATTGCTACTGATGCTGCATTATTACAAAAATGGAAAGATCAGTTTGGAAGACATTGCCAGGAAGATGAGCCATGCAGTAGCAGATTGTTTTTCCATTGAAGAACGTGGATATATCCGGGAAGGATATTATGCAGATCTTGTAATGGTAGATACAAAAAACGGCCACACGGCTAATAAAAAAGACCTGCTGTATAAATGCGGATGGAGCCCGCTGGAAAATTTTAATTTCCCCTGCAGTATTGCAGCAACATTTGTGAATGGCAATAAAGTATATGAAAATGGACAGGTAAATGCATCTGTGAAGGGAAGACGTTTGTTGTTCAACAGAAACTAATATGGAAACAGATATCACCACGCTGGCCGATCTTTCAATATTCAATAATGAAGAAGAGTTTTCCATTTTTCATAAGCTCAATTTCACGCAAACCTCCAGAGGAAAAGAGCAGTTAAAAAAAAATCTGGAAACACCGTTGCATACATTGGAGCAGATCAATGATATACAGCAAACGATCCGCAGAATTGAATCAGAACTTGATCATTGGCCAAAGCATATCAGCAATGGCACTTTGATGGTGGTGGAACAATTTTTCGAATCGGTAATTGACATTATTCCGGCAACACCTTCCCGTCTGGCCGCCCTCTCCTATCGTTATATTCATGCACCTGATTTTTCACTGGTGAAATATTCTGCAGGGCATTGTTTTGATTTCATCAAAGGCATGAAGGCTTTCACAGAACTCTTCGGTGAAAATAATCCAAAGCCCTTACAGGATTTGTTGAACAATGCTGCACAGTTCCTGGATCATCCGGATTTTAAAAATATAACAAAGGAAGTTGTATATGCAGACTACAGTCTTTCAGAAATTTTATCCCTCGCTCATTTTTTCCGGTATAAATATAAAATCAAAACGCTGCAACTGATTTCGATATATGCACAACTGGATGCATGGTATTCGATGGCAAGAAGTAAACAGGTATACGAACTGAATTTTCCGGAATTCATAGATACTGCTACTCCGTTATTAGAATTGAAAGGTTTGTACCACATCCTGCTGGCAAAACCGGTTTCCTATAACCTGGAGCTTGATGAAAAAAAGAATTACATTTCTTGTCTTAAT
>JANNZE010000291.1:0-4675 GCA_031410455.1 Chitinophagaceae bacterium
TTGTAACACTCTTATCACATTGCTGTCTTTATCCACACAACCGGCTGTACTGGTAAAGGTATATGTAATAGTATATAAGCCAGGTCCTACTGTAAGTGGATTAAACATTCCTGTTGGTGAAACACCTGAACCGGTGTAAACAAATGCTCCCGGAAGACCCCCCGTTTCAGTTGCCTGTGTGATCTGGAATGGAGCAATATTCAAACAACTGTTAGGCATTAACGCAAAATCAACATTCGGGGCAGCATATAATGTTATGGTCTGGTATTTATCATCGATACAGGTTGCTCCGGAAAAAGAACGATACCTGATCGTATAATTTTTTGTGGCCGGTGTCTGGAAGTTTGTGTACAGATGCTTGTAAACATCTCCCGGACGTGGATTAAGATGTGTTTCAAAATTGGTGGGATCACCCACATTATCCCAGAAGATATCAACTCTTATGATGGATCCAACATTTACAGAAGCGGCATTCACCACCCGTACAGTATCATTCACGCAAAGATTATTGATATTATTGATTGAATAATTTGCTACCGGAATATCTCCATTTACTATGAAAGTTTGCGTAACGGTGTCTTTACATCCTGAATTAGCAGTAACAATCAGTTCTACGTTTTTAATGCCAACGGTATTATAGGAATGCTGTGGACTCTGAACGCCGGAAGTATTCAGTGCACCTGATGAAGGATGATCGAAATTCCATTGCCATGCTGTGATCGTTCCTCCGGCAACAGTACTGGTGTCGGTGAACTGAGCATAGCTGTCTGTTAAACAGATTTGCGGATCAATATAACCTGCCACCGGTCGTGGATTGATAATAATATCACGAAGCAATACCGGGTTGCTGATACATCCGTTGGAATTTTTTACTGACAATGTGATATGATAGGTGCCAGGTAAATTAAATGTATGTACAGGATTCTGATTGGTTGAAGTGTTCAGAATACCTGAAGCAGGATCGCCGAAATTCCAGTTCCATTCAGTTAATGAACCAACATTGGCTGCAGACCTGTCAGTGAAATTCACCTGTTTGATTTCACACAAAGGAAGATTGGTGATAAAATCAGGAGTAGGCAAAGGCCAAATTGTAATCACAGCAACTCCACTTTGTACTCTTGAGCATTGCGTAGAACTTCCATCTGTTACACTTAATAAAGTATAAGTGAATGTTCCTGCCGTTGTTGTAGGTACAGTAACAGAAGCAGTATTTCCGGTTACGGTTGTTAGCGTTTGAACCGGACCATTGTTAATTGTATAGGAAAAAGTATATGGCGCTGTAGTTCCCGCACCGGTAAAAGTTACGGTTGGTGGCGCAGCGTTGGTACACAAAGCTGTAGTTCCGGCAATACTGGCCGTTGGTAAAGGATTTACAGTAATTGTAGCACTGCCCGTTTGCGCCTGTGAACATAAACTGGCAGCGGCATCCTGCACACTAACCAGGTTATAAATAAATGTTCCTGCCACGTTTGCCGGAGCAAGTATAGAAACTGAATTTCCGGTTACAGTAGTTACGGTCTGGTTCGTGCCTCCATTGATATTATAAGTAAATATAAAAGGCGGAGCAACCGGAGCAGCTGCCGTGAAGGTGATGGTTTGTGCAGGACCATTCAGACAAACAGATGTTGTTCCGGTAATGGTGGCCGTTGGCAATTCAAGTACATTAACCGTTACAGAACCTGACTGTAACTGAGAGCAAGGTGGTGACACACCATCCTGAACGCTGATAAGTGTATAAATATATGTACCTACCGTAGATGTTGAAACAGGAATGCTAACAGAATTACCGGAAGTGGTGGTGATGGTCTGGTTTGCACCTCCGTTTAAAGAATACGTAAACGTAAAAGGAGCTGTACCTATCACACCTGTGAAGGTAACGTTAGGTGATGCCGAATTCTTGCATGCGGTGTTGTTACCTGATATGGTTGCCGTTGGGAAAGGATTAATGATGATCTGTTTTCTTAAAGTATCACTCAGGCAACCCGGTGTAGTAATCGTACTGTATCTAACCCAGTAAGAACCCGGAGTGTTGTAAGTATGTGTAGGGTTCCTGGAAAGTGAGTTATTGGAAGTGCCACTTCCCGGATCACCAAAATCCCACCACCACGTATAAGTTGGTTTAGGTACGATCGGGGTAAGGTCATTGAACTGAACCGTTCCTCCTGTACAAACTGTACTGGTCCAGCCAAAATCAGCTGCTGGCGGATCAGAAACTTCCAGATCAAAATCAATGAGCTGAACATTACCGCAACCTTCTGCATTGGCAAGGTAGGTAGTTATAGATACCGGGAATACGCCCACCGTTGGATACATATAAAAGGTAGGTAAAGAATACCAGTATACCGTTTTACCATTGATAATTGTAGTAGAATCGAAAGTTAAAGGGTTAGGGGAATTCACCATAACATTCGGAGTCTGGGAACCATGGAAATCCCAATACATGGAATCCGGTTTATAAGGCAGGGAAATTTTAAACTGGAATGGTGATCCTGTACAAACAGACGGAGTAGACTCAATTCCATACAATGTTTTCACTCCTACCTGTTGATACAGATCTTTAACATTGGTACCGGCATTGTACCCATAGGATTCTGCACTTCCGAATCCATAAGCGATCGCATTGAAGCCGCTGTCTGATTCTATTGTATGCTGCCCTGAAGTTACACTACTTACCAGGTAAGCGAAATTAGGGTCGTTCGGGTGAATGGTGAATGAAGTTGCAGGAACTGGAACACCGTCTAATTTGAAGGAAGAAATAGCTGTTCCGGTATTTGGAATCACCACATTGAAATAATGCTGGGTGATGGAGAAATTAGGTGTGGCATTCCATATAACTTTTGAAATATTCTGTTCAACCGGGCTTAAATATATTACTTCCGGATCGCCGGGCGTTCCATTTCCGCAGGCACCTTGTGAGGTGGTATATTGTGCAACAACGATCTGTTTGTCTGCTTCAATTTTATATTTGATATTAGAAGAAGGCAATTCATAATAGAATCCATTTTGTAAGGGCACTGCTATAGGTGCACCATTTACGGTAACAACCGTTGCGGGGTCACTAACACAAATCCTGTATATATTATTCAATTGATTACCGCCGGTTGGAACAGTGAGGTATTTCATTCCCCATGCTGATTTCGGGAAAGCCTGTACCATGTAATTATCAGAAGAACTGCTGTTTCCGTCGCAGGTGATGCTGATCCTTCCGCTTCCGGAAAATACAGCAATCCTTTTGCATCCCACATTCCCTGTACTGATGCTTCTTATCCTTGATCCTGTGAGATCACCACCCTGGTTAGGGGAAGAGTTGTTACTGAAAGTGGCCATTAAATTATACACCTGGCCCTGGGTTAAGGTAATTGTAAAAGGAATTCCGGCAGGCCTGTTAATGGTAGCAACACTTGGGGTGATTTCTACTGTTGTAGTTCCGGGATCCGTTGCTATTACATACATCCAGCAATTTGCATTAGTGGTGTTGGATATGTTTGTATAGTTAATAGAGAAATATTCTTTACCTAATGTATTGGTTGGAAATAATATAGATGCACCGGAAACACTCTGGTTATAGATATGAGCATATGCTACGATCGGTTTATCTGCCACTACATGGATTCCTTTATTTTCAGCAACCGTAGATTCTGACGTTAACCTGCAATCCTGCGCACCCGTTTTTGGTATTGGTGCAGATGTTAATACTGTAGGAACAGCACCACTGGTTAATGTTTGAGTATAACCTGTACCCGGAACCGTTATGGTTATGGTAGTGGCCTGATCGGTGGCAAAATACAATACCATGTTCTGCCCATTATTGGTACTCATTACCTGGTGATAGCCATAAGCTACCCAGAAGTCTTTTCCTTTGTTGGAAAAATCCTGGGCAAAAGAAAACATTGCCGAAAGGCAAAAAATGGAAAGAAATATGATTTTCCTCATTGAGAAGAGTTGATTAGTGGTAGTTGTTGGCTTTAAGGGAAAGGAGATCCGGTTTTTTATAGGGTATGGAAGGCCTAAATTTATGAAGAGTTATTGATATAACAGGTATAATATTGTATCTATTATATATACTACAAAAAAAATAAAGGCCACATAGAAATGCAGCCTTTGTTAAGAACCTGTTGGTTCTGTAACCCCCAAAGAAAACTTCATTACCCAATCGGGCTATTATTTTACCATGACTGCATTATAAGCCACGGCTGTCTGATCATGTTGAATTTGTAATACCCTGAAATATTTAAGATCTTTTTTCATTTGGCGGGTATCACCTTTAAAAATGTATTCTGATGATGTTCCGGGTTTTGAACCGAGTACCAGTCCAATTATCAGAAATGATTGTCCGTCTGCACTTCCCTGTACTTCCCAGTAATCCGAAGCAGGTACATTATCCAGTTTCCAAGAAATCCATACATTTTTTCCTTTTAAGGAAGCCTCAAGATTATCGATTTTTGTCATTTGTTGCGCCTGTGCTGTAAACAACAGAAACATAACAACAGTGAAACATGACAATATTTTCATAACCGAATTTTTAGTTTAAGCGATGCCCTAACCTTTTAGGCTTTTAAAAATTGGTTTACAAAAAATGCTGGATTAATTATCTGAAAGATCTGTTCCTGAATTCAACCGGAACAGGGATCAAAGGAAGCTGACGGGAACCACCGAAAAGATTTGGAAAAGCAGA
>JANNZE010000292.1:0-1769 GCA_031410455.1 Chitinophagaceae bacterium
CCGATTCAATCGCTGGTTAATCTCATTATTCACCTGGATGCTGTTTATGATATTTATGTGATATCCAGTGCGTTTGATCTTCACGAGAAAACACCAATGGAAAATATAACAAGTGGTAAATGGGTTGATATTATGTTACCGGGCAGTAATTCAGCTACAAAAGTTTGGTACGTTGGTAAAAATGAAAATATAAAAGCTACCATAAAAAAAACGGTACAACAGGTAAAGCCATCCATTGTATATATCAATGGAATGTTTACGTACCATTATGTTATTCTACCGTTATTACTCATCAAAAATGCCAAGATAGTTATTTGTCCTAGAGGCATGATTCAGGAAGGAGCACTTTCCGGAAAATACCTGAAAAAGAAAGTTTACCTCACGCTGCTTCGGATGTCGGGTATTGTAAAAAATGTTTGGTGGCATGCAACAACAGATGTTGAACGCGATGATGCCAGAAAATTATTCGGCAAAAATATTAATGTGGTAGTGGCAGGTAATATTCCTAAGAAACCTGTTAAAATGGTTGAATATCCTGACAAACAAACAGGCACTTTGCGGCTGGTGTATATTTCCCTGATTACTGCTAAAAAAAATCTGTTACAGGCAATTGAAGCTATCAATCAGTCCGGCCTTAATATTACACTGGATATTTATGGGCCTGTGAAAGATGTAAGCTATTGGGAAAGATGTGAATTAGCGATCAAAAAAAGCAAAGGAAAGATTGTGTACAAAGGCGCTGTTATTCCGGAACTGGTACAAACAACTTTTAAAAATTATGATGCCGGATATTTCCTGACCAAAGCAGAAAATTTCGGCCATGCATTATATGAAAGTTTAAGTGCAGGAAGACCCATCATCACAAGTTATTTCACTCCATGGGAAAAACTTGAAAATAAACTGGCGGGATGGAATGCTGATATAGATAACATGGATCATATTATTAATATACTGGCAAAAGTAGTAGCTATCAATAATGAAGAATTTAATAAGTATTGCGATGGCGCACATAAAATAGCACAGGAATATTTCCTGGAAGGATTTGAAATAAACGATTATAAAAAATTATTCTGAGTTGAATATTTTAAAAAATAATCCGTTTCTATTATTTGTCGCAAAATTTTTTGTCACATTCCTCATTTGCTATTACGTAACATTAGCTGTAATCGGCATTTCAGCACCCGGAGGTATGTACAATGCTTTCGTTTCAAAAAATTTAAATTATGTAGATTGTATACGAAGTTCTTTACTAACAGGAACAAAATATCTTTTGAAAATTCTGGGAACAGAAACTTATCTGAATAATAAATATAATATCCGCCAGGTGAACGGACGAGGAATAGTAATTGTTTATCAATGTGTGGGATATGGAATAATGAGCTTCTGGACAGCATTTATAGTTGCCTTACACGGAAATCTGAAGAAAAAGATTCTATGGTGGTTATTTGGAATGATCATTTTCTGGACACTGAATGTTCTGAGACTTTCTTTATTACTAATTGCCACCAATAACAACTGGAATTTTCCTTTTGGGTGGGATCATCATACCTGGTTCGGCATAGTAGCCTATACTGTTATGTTATACTTTATATATGTTTTCGATAAAAAGTCTAACGCTTCTGCATTGCCCAATAAAAAACAACTGAACAATTTAAAATGACAATTTTAGGAATAAACACCTATCATGCTGATGCTTCTGCTGCCATATTTGTTGATGGCAGAATGATTGCAGCCATTGAGGAAGAAAGATTTACAAGGATCAAACATTG
>JANNZE010000293.1:0-5011 GCA_031410455.1 Chitinophagaceae bacterium
ATCAAAAAACCAGAACTTTTCCTCATCATCCGCTTTTAAAAAATCTGGTGTTTTCGTTTTTTCATCCCAGTGCGAAAATTTATATATGTTTTTGTTTTCCGCAAAGGTGAGTGCGTAATAAGCGGTTTTAAATTGCGGCAAAGATTCTTTGAGTTTTTCAGCCCATGAATTATTGCCCAGCGTTTTTTGAATATTGGTCTTCACTTCATATTCAACGATCCCTTTTTCAATGAAATGCTGTGCCTTCACAACAAAAGGAAATAAAATAATGACCAGGATGCGAAATATGTTCATACAATTATTTTGAATTTGTTCCTTTGTTTTTAAAATTCCAGGTGAAACCAGCCATCCAGTAACGTCTTAAACGTTCGTTTCGGGTTTCTGTATACGAGTTGCTGTAAAATGCCCGTTCTATTCCAGTATTCTCATTCATTATATCTCTTACCAGAAAATACACGGTGAATTCATCTTTTTTAAATGAACGTTGAAAACGGGCATTCCACAAACTGTTATTAAGATTATTGTCTTCTGCTCTTAACTTCTGGCGGGCATTGAAAATAAAGTCAGATTGTAATGACCATACTTTCTTAAAATATATTCTGCCGTCGAAAGTAGTGGTATTATTATAAAAATTATTACTTTGATTTGTCTGAGTGGTTTTGTTGGTTGAAAAATTAAAATTATTGTCAAACCACCATTCATATTTTTTATCTACTGTTTTACGCATAGAAATTCCAACGCCGGTGTTGAATGTGCGGGCAAAACTTTTTTGTGAATTGATTACATCTGCAAACCTTGAATAACTGAAATTGGTATTCACATTCATTTGTATTTTCTGCTTCTTCAATTGTAAGCCCAATCCTCCCCAGAAATTCATACTCAGATTTCCGTTCGTGTTGATAGGTTGTGTGATGGTTTTACCGTTGTTTTTATCAATGATCCGGTTATTGGTTATAGAATTACTGATCACATTTATATTCAGGCTCTGGTACATCCATCTTTCTTTGAGAAAATTGTAAGTGTTGTGAGAGATATTGAAGTTGTTGTTAAATGACGGTTTAAGGTCGGGATTCCCTATATATTGATTGAAAAAATTATTGTTATTGCGTAAAGGCTGTAATTGGTTTATCCCAGGCTGAGAAGTACTTCCATTGTAATTGATGCGGAAACTGCTGTTAGCTTTATAGGAATAATTAAAACCCGCAGCCGGAAAAAAGTTGGTGAAATTCCGGATGTAATTTTTAGAAAGTGTTTTATCCTCCAGGTTAAAATGAGTGAGGCCGAATCCCGAACCTACATTGAATTTGATTTTTTTGGTATTGTAATTCAGTTTTACAGAAGGCTTATTCAGTATGATGGACTGATCAAAATCATTGCTCAGTGAATCTATCAGTACATCATATTTACCTGTTACAGGAGAGTAGGAATAAGTAACCTGGTTATTTTTTCCGCCATTGAATAAGATCTCATGACTTATTTCGAGTGAATATTTTTTTGTAAGTGGCTCTGTATATACCAGCTTACCTGAAAACTTACTGGTGGATTTATTGGAATTGGTGAACTGATTTAACTCCTGCACATCATTGGTGCTGATGATCGTGTTTACGGAACGTACATAATTTTCTCCGTCGATGGAAAGATTATTCCAGTCGGCAGTAAGTGATACTGTTCTTCTTTGTTTTTTGAATTTATGTTTATAAAGAATGTTTGCACCCCATACAGATTTATCATTGTCTGTTCTGTTGTTATTGGAGCTCGTATTTATTAATGAAGAAGATTTACCGGTTGTAGATGTGAAACCATCATTCTCAGATTGAGTTTTATACACATTTGCTTTCAGTGTGATCTTTAAGGTATTGTTACTATCTAACTTTCCATCGTATATAAAATTATTCTTGATATTAAACCGGTTAACATAGCTGCGGGTTCCTGCATTTTCGTTCAGTACAGAATCGCCGATCTGCGTTTGAGTGAATTGCTTTGTGTTATTATTATATATCTGGCTGTTGTATTTGGGCGAAAAATTTACGGAATTATTTTTCCATCTGTTGCTGTATTGAAAACCAGAATTGGTATTTTTTATAAAACCATTTTCTGTATTAACATATGGCTCATCGTCAACAGAGCCAGTTCTGTAAGAATACATGGCACCGGATTCCTCATCCATATTCATGCTGTAATCATCTGAATTTCCGCCGTACTTTTCATTATCACGCCAGCTTAATCCATCCTGACCTGTATTGCCTGTTAAAAAAAATGCAGATAATTTTCTTTTGTCTTTGAACGTACTGAACATCAAGTTGGAATTATACCTGTCATCTATTTTATTTTGTAAACCTCCTGCCAGATCTGCTTTTCCAAAATGTCCTCTTTTTTTATCATCCTTTAATTTTAGGTTGATCGTTTTCTGGGTATTACCATCATCTATACCTGTAAACTCAGCCTGGTCGGTTTTTTTATCAAAAACCTGTACCTCCTTAACAGCATCGGCCCGCAGATTTTTAACGGCCATACCCGGATCATCACCAAAGAATTCTTCACCATCCACCAATACTTTCTGTACGGTTTCCCCCATGGCTTTGATGTTTCCGCTTTTATCTACCTGGATGCCCGGTAATTTTTTTAATAATTCTTCTACATTGGCATTCGCACTTACTTTAAAACTGTCTGCTGTATATATGGTTGTATCTCCTTTGATACGGATGGGGCTTCCGCTTTTTACAATCACAGCTTCCAGCAGTTTGCTTTTTTGTATCAGGGGGATTTTACCAAGTTTATCATTTTCACCACTGATATTATCTAGGAAATCTGCATAAACCGGATGCATGACCATTATAATATAATTTTTACGAACATCGCTCTTCAGTAAAAAATTCCCTTTGTCATCTGTACGGGTAAAACTTATAAGTGTGGAATCTTTGGGATCCAGGAAGGCCACTACCGCATTTTTTACAGGTATTTTCAGTGAGGTGTCTATAATTGTTCCGGAGTATTGCTGTGCATTTGCTGCATGATATGAAAATAAAAATAAACAGAATATGCAGATCAGTTTTAGCATGCAGTAGGTTTTGGTAAAATATGTTGTGTCAAAATAAGTTTTTTTAATTTTATTATATGTTAAGATTATTACATTGGGTTTAATTTCATTATAAATGGCATACGAAGACGAGCATTTTATTGATACCTCAAAGTTTGTATGGAATTATTCCTTATTTAGGGATGAGGATGTTGTAAACTTTCATAATGGAAAACTAAATAATGCATATGATTTTTTCGGCAGCCATGAAACTTCCGTTTTAAATACAGCAGGCTTTTATTTTTCCGTATGGGCGCCTAATGCAACGTATGTTTCTGTAGTAGGCGAATTCAATGGCTGGAAAAAAGAATTACATCCTTTGTATGTACGGCTTGATAAGTCCGGTATATGGGAAGGATTTATCCCCAGGATGAACACAGGAATGAATTATAAATATTTCATAAAAGGATTCGCAGATTCTGAAAATTATAAAGCGGACCCTTTTGCCAGGTATGCAGAATTACGGCCTCATACGGCATCCGTATTATTCAGTTCCGGATATCATTGGGAAGATCATGAATGGCTTGATAAAAGATCACGGTACAATTCATTACAATCTCCATGGAGTGTATATGAACTGCATCTTGGTAGCTGGATGCGTCCGGAAAAAAATAATGAAGAAGTATACAATTCTTATGAACAGATCGCTGAAAGACTGATACCCTATATCATCGGGATGGGTTTTACACATGTAGAATTTATGCCGGTGATGGAACATCCTTTCGATGGAAGCTGGGGCTACCAGGATACCGGTTTCTTTGCGTCAACTTCACGTTTCGGCAATCCGGATGCGTTGAAATACCTGGTAGATCAGCTGCATAAAAATAACATTGGTGTCATACTCGACTGGGTTCCTTCCCATTTTCCAAATGATGCACATGGATTGTATATGTTTGACGGAACGCATACCTATGAATATGCCGATATGCGTAAAGGTTTTCATCCTGACTGGAACAGTTATATATTCAATTACAAAAGAGGAGAGGTGATTTCATTTCTTATCAGCAGTGCACATTTCTGGTTAAAGGAATTTCATGCAGACGGATTGAGAGTGGATGCAGTAAATTCCATTATCCGCCTTGATTTTTCACGCAACGCGGGTGAATGGGAAAGTAATGAACTGGGCGGAAACGAAAACCTGGAAGCCATCGCTTTTTTAAAACAACTGAATAAAGTTCTGTATAAAGATTTTAACGGAATACAAACCATAGCAGAAGAAGCTTCAGACTGGCCGGGTATCACACGTTCTTTAGCTAAAAAGGGTTTTGGATTTGGTATGAAATGGATGATGGGCTGGATGCACGACTCATTTAAATATTTTAAACTTTTACCAGATAACAGAAAATCTGAGCAGGATAAATTTACTTTCAGTATTATGTATTTCTATGATGAAAAATTTATGCTGCCGGTGAGTCATGATGAAGTAGTGCATGGTAAAAGCCCAATGATCTATAAGATGCCGGGCAATGAATGGGAACAATTTGCCAATCTCCGATTGTTTTATACGTACATGTACATGCATCCCGGTGGCAAATTGCTTTTCATGGGTAACGAATTCGGGCAAACCACTGAATGGAATTTTAAATCGGAACTGGATTGGGAATTATTACAATATGAGCCGCATAATAAATTACAGGAATGTGTACGATCACTGAATCACCTGTATAAAAACAATCCATCTTTATATGAATGGCAATTTGAAAGAAAAGGGTTTGAATGGGTGGAACTGAACAGCCGGGACGAAGGCCTTATCGCTTTTAAAAGAAAAGGCAAGCATAAAGAGCTGGATGTAATGGTGATCCTGAATATTTCTACACAAAACATCATACGTAAACACATAACAGTTAAAGGTAAATGGGAGTGGAAAGAGATATTTAACAGCAATGACCTTCGGTTCTGGGGAGATGGCAATTTTTTAAACCCGCTTGTTGAAAC
>JANNZE010000294.1:0-2519 GCA_031410455.1 Chitinophagaceae bacterium
GCTACAAGAATCGAAGCTGCCCGTTTACTTTGCCTCAAATCTGCATGGCAGAAAGACCAGCATGAAGATTATACTTTAAGCAGTTCCATGGCCAAAGTATTCAGCAGCGAAACGGCTATGTGGACGGCAACGGAAGCTGTGCAGATACATGGCGGTTATGGTTTTGTAAAAGAATATCATGTGGAGCGTTTAATGCGTGATGCAAAAATCACCCAGATCTATGAAGGAACATCAGAAGTACAGCGCATTGTGATCAGCAGAACCATATTAAAATAATTATATTCACAATTGTATAAAAAAGGAGAGTTGAACTGTAGCTCTCCTTTTTTTATAACCACTGAACAATCCTAATTTTTAGCTGTGCAATTGTTATATTCATCAATTATGGATAGCACAATCTGCAGTTTCTTTTCCTGTATCAAAGAAATCTGTGCATAGAAATATCCTTTTTCCTTTCTCCGGATCTTATCTGCCAGTGTAGGACAATTTTTTACGATCTCACTCATCTTATCTTCAAAATTCGGTGTGAGGTGTTTGCCTTCTATATTCCATGCCGTTTGCTGAGGTGCGTGTGAAGGAGTAATAATATAATAACTGTATTTGTCTCTTACCCGGGTATCAGTTGCACCATTGCTGTTGTTAGAAATATTTGTTGACTGTTCATACAATTCGTACAATTGAATACGTGAATTCTCTCTGGTGAGTCTTTTTACGAATCTTACCTGGTCTCTGAATGACATATCGATCAGTTTGGGCTCATAAATATTTCCACGAACCGACATTGACTGTATGTCATTAATGGAAATTCTTTCCGGCTTTTTGGAATCAGTTTTGGTTATGGTTATATAATTAAGGTTATAATTTCTTTCAATATCAGAAGAGATCGCACCTTTAATTTCATCACCATTTTTTAATTGTATGGTGCCGTTGATGAGTCGCATATCATTAGCAGTAGTAAAAGATGGCGTTTTACAGGAAACCAACGTTAATATTAAACACCAGCCCAGAATTTTGTACATATAAAATATATTTGATGCAAATTCTGATTTTTTTATTTCAGTCGGGAAGTGGTATTCTTTTTTAAATAAATTTTCACATGGCATTTTACACTGACAATTACCAAAAACTCAAAAAAGAATGTGAAGCCGGAAACGTGACACTGGTTGCCGTAAGCAAGATAAGAACAGAAGCAGATATCATGCAGGCATACAATTGCGGACAAGTAGATTTCGGTGAAAATTATGTGCAGGAACTGGTTTCCAAAGCAGAAAATTTACCGAAAGACATCAGGTGGCATTTCATCGGGCATTTGCAGCGTAATAAAGTAAAATATATTGCACCATTTATTTACATGGTTCATGGTATTGATAATGAAAAATTATTGTCGGAGTTAAATAAACAGGCCTTAAAACTGAAAAGGACAATCAGCTGTTTATTGCAGGTGCACATTGCACAGGAAGAAACCAAATTCGGTTTCAGTAAAGAGGAAATCCATTCACTTGATCTGAGCCACTATCCTTCTTTAAACATTTGTGGGCTGATGGGTATGGCCACTTTTACAGATGATGTCAACAGGGTAAAAAATGAATTTCATTTCCTTTCAGAATTAAATAAAAATCTGCAGCATAAAAATTCCGCCTTTACTGTACTGAGCATGGGCATGAGCGGAGATTATTCTATAGCCATGGAAGAAGGCAGTAATATGATCAGGGTTGGAAGTTTAATATTCGGTGAAAGAAAATGATCAATGAACAAACAGCGATATATTCTGCTGATCATTTTCAGATCTTATTTTTAAAATGTACGATCCGCTTAAAGTTGATGGAATGGATAAACGTACATCCTGGTTTCCTTTACCAAAATTCATTTTCTTAAACCATACCATTTGTCCTGCTGAATTGATCAGGCTTAATTCTGCCTTCCGTAATTTATCCGCATATAATTTTAACTGAACATCATTTCCACGCTTAACAGGATTTGGAAAAACCTGCAACACATACAATCCCTGCGCATTTATCTGCACTGATCTGATGGCCGATCTTTTAAAAGTACCATCCATATCTACCATTTGCAAACGATAAAATATGGGTTTGCCGAACTGGTTGATCTGATCATCGGTGAATGAATACATATTTTCAGATGTTCCGCCGGATGCAGCTACTCTTCCTATATTCTGGAACTGCACATGATCATAACTTCTTTGAATAATAAAATGACTGCTGTTGATTTCAGCATTAGTTTTCCATTGCAGATGTACATTTTTTTGCTGAGCGTACAATTCAAAGGAAAGCAGGTTAACCGGCACCACCGTGCAGGTTGTTAAAGGCTGAAAGCCATCTTCCACCAGATCAGCATCTGTTCCATCCGTTAAAAAAGGAACAAAGGTTACATTGCCTGTAATAGTAGCCGCAATATCAGTTGAAACAGTTGTTCCGAACCAGTTACAGGTAGCTTCAAAATTTGCAGCATTTGCATTTCCTATACTCACGGTATTGCCCACAATGGAATTAAAATAGGCT
>JANNZE010000295.1:0-2317 GCA_031410455.1 Chitinophagaceae bacterium
TGAATATTTTTATTAACTATTGCATGTTTGCATTCACCAGTTCTGTTCTGTAAATTCCATTTTCTTCCACCCGTACAGCATATACATATTGATCAGGAGCAGTTTTGATCATAGCGATATCATATACTGTATCACCAAAACGATTAACAATATCTGTCACCGCCTGTTCTGGAACATATGTGGACAAAACAGGAACAGCAGCAAAATTCTGCAATCCTATTGCTCTTAGAGTTCCATCTGCATTAGTGGTTCTGATATTGGTTCTGCTATACAGAACGGGTGTATTGGCCGCATTAACAGAACTGTTATAATTACTCATTGTATTAACCGTGGTGTTAACAGGTTGTGTGCTGTCCTTCCCCGTAACGGTTGCATTCATAGGAGCCGTATTACCATTTACAATCGTGCTGTTGTTATTAGTATTATTGATATTCTGATTCATGGTGGCATTATTATTCACACCGTTGGTAGAATTCATTAACGCCGGATCATTTGCATTTACATTATTATTAGGTGCAGTGCTTGCAGGATAAGTTGTAGTATTCATGGCAGGATTTGTACCGCTATTCAACTGCTGATTTGTACTTGATGTATTTGTTGGTGAGGTTGTAATTGCAGGTGGATTGGTTTGAAGCGTAGCATTAGTAGCATTACTGTTTGTTGTACTGTTGATGATAGTACCCGGATTTCCATTTGGATTTACCCCGGAGTTACTGTTTCCGTTTGTAGTGTTCACATTGGATCCTGTATTCGGATTCTGAACAGGTGTGGAGGTATTGGGTTGTACCTGTGCAAATAATACCCAGCTGCTCATCACGAGTGAAAATGTTATGATGGTCTTTTTCATAAATATATTTTTTTGTTTTGAATGATTGATATAAGCATTTGCAAGGATTGTGCCTTTAAAGACTGAACTCATCTTTACATGGCAGGATACTTACACCAGCAAATGGCATACACATTGAATATGTATGGGTATGAAAAAATATTTTATTTGTATACCATTCATTTTATTTTCTTTTTTTTCTTTTGCACAAACAGATACAATGGCTGTGACGGGTTCCGCATCTATACCACTAGCAGAACCGGAGCAGGTATCCGGTGAAGTTTACCGTTTACGTCTCAAAGTTGACATCCCGCTTTCTGCTGTCACATTGGGCTGGTCAGGATATGCGCTTTCAAAAATTTACAGTAAGGATCCTTCCACGGAAGCACAAATATTGGCGCTGGATAAAAATGATATTCCATCTATCGACAGAAATGGCGCATCCGTTTACAATTTAAAAGCCAAGCAGGCGAGTGACTATTTTTTCTACTCAGCAATGCCATTGCCTTTGGTTTTACTGATAGATAAGGAAGTAAGAAAAGATGCAGGCAAAATTGGATTTCTGTATCTCCAGGCTATGGGAATAACAGGATTTTTATATACCGGTTCTGTTTACCTCACAAACAGATACAGGCCGCTGGCTTACAATCCGAATGTTGATATGGCCACCCGGATGAGAGGCGGTGCTAAAAATTCTTTCTTTGCCGGTCATGTGGCTTTGGTAGGAACCTCCACGTTTTTCACGGCATCTGTTTTTGATCATTATCATCCGCATTCCAAATTAAAATATGTTTTTTATTCGGCTGCCGCATTATCCACTGTTGCTACCGGGTATTTACGTTATAAAGGCGGCCAGCATTTTAAAACAGATGTTGCAGTAGGAATTGCAGTAGGAACCTTATCGGGTTTACTGGTACCGCGTACCCATAAGGTAAACAAATTTATGGCTAAAAATAACCTCACATTTTCGCCTACAGCAGGGGATCAAAATGGCTTTTCATTACGCTATCATATAAAATAATTAAGGCTTTATCGTATCAGGCGGATGTGCTAACTTTCCGCCATGAAACACTTTAAATTTTATAGCAAGTCAGATATTTTATCACTTACCAAAGTGAGGAAATTCGAGACCAGGATAGGAGAACGTGTTCAGTTTTTAAAGGCCGGTGGCGAATGGCCGGAAGTGATCATGCAAACTTCTGCAAAATATATTGTGCTGGGAATTCCGGAAGATATTGGTGTAAAAGGAAACCTTGGAGTTGGAGGAGCAGACACCAACTGGCTTCCGTTTCTCAATTCTTTTTTAAACATCCAGAGTAACGATTTTTTATCAGGCGAAGAAATTTTAGTGCTGGGCCATTTCGATTTTGGGGATCTTAAATACCTGATTGAAAATACGGCCTATAACCAGGATGAATTACTGGATGCATACCGCCATGCGGTGAATACCATTGATGATGAAGTGGAAAATATTTTAAAAGTGATTGCATC
>JANNZE010000296.1:0-6981 GCA_031410455.1 Chitinophagaceae bacterium
TCTTTTTCTCTAGGCCTGAAAATATGAATCCACACCAAACCAGTCGCGAAATATATAATATAAATTAGGATACATAATTTATCTCTTATGATGATGCAATATATTGGATTTGAAAGCATAAAAAAATCCTCCTGTAAACCAGGAGGATCCGATTGTACTGATTTTCTTAATTGCAATGCGTTTCAAATGCACCTGCAAGGTTGTCTGCAATCATTTGTGCACTTCTGCCTTCAATCATATGCCGCTCGATCATGTGTACCAACTGTCCATCCTTAAATAAGGCGATGGCAGGTGATGATGGCGGATAAGGCATCATATGCTTACGAACAGTATTCACAGCCTCAATATCGAAACCTGCGAAACTGGTGGTAATCTGATCCGGAACTTTGGCAGCATTTCTTACAGCCATTACAACGCCCGGCCTTGCCGTACCTGCACTGCAACCACATACAGAATTGATCATCACCAAAGTGGTTCCGGGTTGGTTCAATGCATTTTCCACATCTGCTGCATTCAATAATTCTTTAAATCCATTTTCGGTTAACTCTTCCTTCATCGGAATAACTATCTCTTCGGGATACATATTGCTATTTTTAGACGGCAAATTTACATTCAAATCCTTTAAAAATATTGATTTTTTTCAATGCAATTTTGTCAATATGTCTTAAAATTGAATAATATTTGCCAATATGGCGTTAATTTTTACTCCAAAATGTTGATTTGACTTATTATGATGGCATGGAACATTTCTTGGGAAGTATTTGAAAAACAAATCAACTATGACATTCGTAAAAGTAAATAACCCGATCAACAGATTCGATGGACTAATGAAAGATTTTTTCAATGAATTTCCATCAACGATCAGTAAATCTTTAAGAGAAGATGTACTGCAGTTTCCACCGGTGAACATCACCGAAAAACCAAATTCCTACGATGTTTCTTTATCTGCCCCTGGGTTTGCAAAAGAAGATTTTAATATCAGCCTGGAAAACAACCTGCTTACCATCAGTGCTGAACAAAAATCTGATAATGCAGAAAAAACGGATAAAGTGATCCGCAAAGAATTTTCATTCAAATCCTTTAAAAGAAGTTTCACGATCGACGAAAAGATTGATGCAGAACAAATAGGTGCTAAATATGAAAATGGAATTTTAATGGTGGAATTGCCAAAGAAAGAAATGGCTAAACCAGCTGCAAAGTCCATCAGCGTTCAATAATAGTTTTGTTTTAATGATTGTGTAGATAAGTAAATGGCCTCTTCTTTCCTGGAGAGGCTTTTTTTTTGGATTCGGGATACGAGATGCAGGATCCGGGATCGGGAGTTCAGAAAACGCGATCATTATACCCGCCACTCGCATCTCCTATCTCGAAACACGTATCCCGAAACCCGTTTTTACTTATAACCCAATATCTTCAGCATACTTTGAGATGTTTGTTCTTTAGCATATACCCAGTCTACCAGTTTACCGCTTTTATCATAACCAACAATGATGTGTTTAGGCGAGGGTATCAGGCAATGTTTGATACCACCGTAACCGCTGATCTGATCCTGGTAAGCACCCGTATGAAAGAACCCAACATATAATGGTTCTCCGTCATCATCAACTTTTGGTAAGAAAACTTCGTTGATGTGCTCTTCTGAATCATAATAATCATGGCTGTCGCAGGTAATGCCACCTAAAACAACCCGCTGGTAATCTGCATCCCATTTATTGATCGGCATCATCAGGAACTTTTCGCCAATACCCCAGGTATCCGGCAATGTAGTGATGAAAGAAGAATCGATCATATACCATGTTTCGCGGTCGTTCTGCACTTTTTGTGCAATGATGCTGTAGATGTGTGCCATACTTTCCCCTACCGTAAAACTTCCGAATTCTGTGAAGATATGTGGCATAGGTACTTTGGCTTTTTTACAGGCCACTTTAATGTTACGCGTGATCTCGTTGATCATGAACTGGTAATCGTAATCGAAACCAAGGGAATGTTTTATCGGGAATCCACCGCCGATATTGATGGAATCCAGTTCCGGACAAATCTTTTTCAGCTGGCAGTATAAATTGATCACTTTATTCAATTCACTCCAGTAATAAATATCATCCTTAATACCTTTGTTCAGAAACAGGTGCAGCATTTTCAACTGAAAACGATGTTCGTTTCCTTCGATCTTATCTACATAAAATTCCAGGATATCTTTTGCACGGATTCCTAACCGCGATGTATAAAAAGGAAAAGAGGGTTCTTCTTCGGTAGCTACACGAATACCCAGGTTAAAGGGAACTTTTACAGATTTTATATAAGCCCGTAGTTCATCCATATTATCCAGAACCGGTATCACATTTTTAAAACCAGAATTCAATAAGGAAGCAATACGGCTCGTATAACTTTTTTGTTTGAAGCCATTGCAGATGATGTACGATTCTTTATTGATTTTCTTTTTTGCAAACAATGCCTTTATGATCTCTATATCATATGCATAGGAGGTCTCTAAATGTATATTATATTTAAGTGCCTCTTCCAGTACAAAGCTGAAATGAGAACTTTTTGTACAGTAACAATAGTTGTACTGGCCTTCATACTTGTGCTTTTTGAAAGCAACTTCAAACATCTTCTTCGCTTTCTCTATCTGCATTCCTATTTTGGGAAGATAGCTTAGTTTAAGTGGCGTACCGTACTTATCAATCAGCGCTTTCAGGTCAACGCCATTGAACTGGAGATAGTTGTTCTGCAGTTTGAAATCTTCCTGCGGAAAAACAAATGTTTGTTGTACGAGGTCGTTGTACGAATTGTTCATTGATCTTTATCAGATTGTATTTTAAATATAGAAAGATGCAAAGGTAATTGTAATCTTTACTTTATATAAAAAAACCGTTCACAAAGGAACGGTTTAGTATAATCTTTGGGCTGCCCGATTACTTTACAGAATCGATCAGTTTCTTAAATGTTTCAGGCTCGTTCATTGCCAGATCAGCCAATACCTTTCTGTTAAGGTCTATTCCCTTAGCAGCGATCTTGTTGATGAATACACTGTAAGTCATTCCTTCTGCTCTTACAGCGGCGTTGATACGGGCAATCCACAAAGTGCGGTATTCGCGTTTTTTCAGTTTACGGCCTACATAGCTGTATGTAAGACCTTTCTCCATTACGTTTTTCGCAACGGTATATACATTTTTACGTTTACCGTAATATCCTTTAGCGGCTTTTAAAATTCTTTTTCTGCGTGCTCTGCTGGCAACTGCATTTACTGAACGTGGCATATCTTAATTTTTTAAAAAGTTAATAGTTTACAATAGCTTATTTCATTCCGAGTAATCTCTTCACGAAATGCATGTTAGAATCGGCAACAATACCGTCTTTACGCATACCACGCTTACGCTTTGTACTTTTTTTGGTTAAGATGTGACGTTTGAAAGCTTTCTGGAAAGTGATTTTTCCGGTACCGGTAACTTTGAAGCGCTTTTTTGCACTACTGTTGGTTTTTACCTTTGGCATTACATAACTTTTTTTGATTAACCCTGCTGGCGTTTCCGGAACCTCCGGAAAACTTATGGAGCCTTGTGGGAAATAGTCCGAAAATGTTCTTTTCGGGCGGCAAATGTAGGGAATATTTCTGAATTTCTGAATAAAATTAAACTCCTTTGATTCCTGCCGCCTTGGTTCGTGGCATCACGACCCAAGGTTTATTGATGAATTTTAACCATTTGCACTATTCCCGCACTGTCCAGCATGATTACCAGGGTTTTAGTATGTAAAACAAATGCTCCCAAACGCTGTTGCGCCACCTGGTAAAACAGGTAATTTTTGTCAACCCGCGACGGTTCTCCTAACATCCGATATACCTCATACCTTGGTTTGCCATTTAAAACGTAACTGTACACCAAACTGTCGAGCATAGCATCCCGGTATGGAAAATCTCTTCCATCTAAAAGTTTCCATTTTTCTGCATCAAATTTTTGAGGAATTTGTTTTTGTTTGTTATGGCAGGAAATACAAGCAATGATAGAAATAAAAAACATTATCCTTACCAGCTGTTTCATATGTTGAAGATACATATATGCAGTGCACTTCGACAAGCTCAGTGCACTTAACAAACTCAGTTCACTAAAATAGCTCAGTTCACTTAACAGCTCAGTGCACTAAAATAGCTCAGTGCACTTAACAAGCCCAGTTCATATCAATTTTTCATCTCCGCTTCTTTTTTCATTTCAGAGAACTCACGCTTCGCTTTCACCAGAGCAGAACCTATTACCTGGTGCATATCATAGTATTTATATTCCGCCAGCCTTCCGCCGAATAACACATTTGTTTCTTTTTCCGCCAGTTCCTGGTACTGTGAAAAACGTTTGGTATTTACGTTGTCGTTCACAGGATAGTATTGCTCCATACCGCGTTTCCATTCTGCCGGATATTCTTTCGTGATTACCGTTGTAGGCTGTGTACCGAATTCAAAATGCTTGTGTTCAATAATTCTTGTATAGGGAATATCCGCTTCGGTATAATTCACCACAGCATTGCCCTGGTAATTGGCCATCTCCAGGTGTTCGTGTTCGAAACGCAGACTGCGGTATTGCAATTCGCCAAAACGAAAATCAAAATATTCGTCAAGCGGACCCGTAAAAACCACCTTTTCGGCTATTGATTCAAAATATGCCCTGTCTTTAAAAAAATCAGTGTCCAGTTTAACTTCGATACCATCCAGTAATCCTTCTGTTATTTTGTTATATCCACCAATTGGAATACCCTGGTATTTATCATTGAAATAATTGTTATCAAAAGTAAACCTGACCGGAAGGCGTTTGATGATAAATGCCGGAAGTTCGGTTGCCTTTCTCCCCCATTGTTTTTCAGTATAACCTTTAATCAGCTTTTCATAGATATCCGTCCCTACCAGTTTCAGCGCCTGCTCTTCCAGGTTTTTAGGTTCGCTGATATTCAATGATGCTATCTGATCCTGAATTTTTGCTTGTGCCTCTGCCGGTGTTTTCACCTTCCATAAAGCATAGAAAGTATTCATGTTAAAAGGAAGATTATACATCTCCCCTTTATAATTGGCCACAGGTGTATTGGTGTAACGGTTAAATTCCACGAAAGAATTTACAAAATTCCAGATCTGTTTATCATTGGTATGAAAGATATGTGCACCATAATGATGGATATTGATACCATGTTCATTGCGGCAATAAATATTTCCTCCTGCATGATTTCTCCGGTCAATCACCACGCATTGTTTTCCTGCTTTCCTGGCCTGGTGTGCAAACGTAGCTCCGAATAATCCTGCTCCTACAATAACGTAATCATATTTCATGCTGATTGATCTTTTATATTAATACCATTGTTTCTGAAAAATATTCCTGCATGGCAACATCAAGTGAAGGCATCAGTATTCCCTTTTCACTTTGCATAACACTATAAACCGGCCTTGCCGCAGTTGGAGCTACAATGTCTTCCAATATATATTTCCGGTCAAGCCCCGCCCTGTCTGCCGCCATCCTTGCAAATTCATACCAGCTGATCCCGGAGTTATTAGTCAGATGCCAGATGCCCGATTCTTCATCAATCAGCAGATCAAGAGACGCATTAACCAGGTGCGGAACATAGGTTGGTGAAACCTTTGTATTTTTTGATGCCGGGAATCGCATTCGTTCTTCCAGAGCATGCAATGCTTTATAAATGAAATTGTGCTGATCCCATGGACCGAAAAAAGAACTTGTTCTTATAACCAGGCTGCTTGGATGTATATCCATCACCAGTGATTCTGCATGCGCTTTGCTCTCACCATATACATTTACAGGATTCACCATATCTGATTCCACATAGGGTGAATTTTTTGTGCCGTCAAACACCAGGTCAGATGAGAATGTCATCAGTTTGATGCCATAGCGTCTGCAGGCAAGTGCCAGTTGTTCCGGACCTGTTGTATTTTCACGGAAACATTTCAGCCTGTCTCTTTCGGCATCATCCACTCTTACATAACCTGCCGCATTAACAATTGCCCAGGGATTGTATTTGCGAATAACGCTTTCAATATCTTCATAGCAACAGATATCAATATCTTCCCTGCTCAGCAATACATGTTTCAGCGAACGTAAATGACAAATTCTGCTGAAAGCCTTTCCCAATGTTCCGCGTTTACCAATGATCAGCAAAGGCTGACCATCGTGTTCCAACTGGTCCATCTGAATTAGTTTATTTTTATTAAAATAGTAACGCGATTCACATTTCCACCAGCCTTCGCCGGAAAGTACCGGGCTTGAAAAATTTCCTTCTTTCACTAATTTTTTGATCATGCCTACCATAGCAGTTGGTCTTCTTTGCCCGGAGCTTACATCAAATGTTCCTCTCTCATATTCACCGTTTTCACAGGTAAGTAATTTATTCCAGCCATAAGCACCCAACACACTCCAGGCAGTTACGGCACGCAGATCCATACCTTCATTTTTCAATTCAGTGGAGTAGTCATACATTTCACGGAACCATTTCATCTGCTCTTCCCGTGAACAATGCAGGTGTGCTTCCGTAACCGCAACTGGTAATCGGTATCTGTCCCACAATTCTTTCATCAGCACTTTAAAACCGTGCGGTTTATCATACGGAACGCGAACCAGTTCCACATCAGCATAATTATGTAAAGTGTTTCCTCCATGTGTGGATGATGGATATTTTTCTATGTGATGATCGAGGTATCTTTCTGAAGTAACATAGTGATTCACACCAATTATGTCCGGGGAACATACATTCTCCAGAAAGAAATCCATGGTTGTAACAGAAATACCCAGACGAATAAAATACTTCCACAAAGGATGCTCTTCCGTGAACTGACCGCATAGAATATCATAAGTCAGCCATCTGCGGTGATTTTCAAAACGTGCCTGGTAGTCGAGTAGTCTGGTGCTGTAAGTTTTACCGAGATCTTCTGTTTGTACGAGTTTAACATCAGGATTTATCTTTCTAATTTCCTGTATACTCAGTACAATTCCTTTC
>JANNZE010000297.1:0-5722 GCA_031410455.1 Chitinophagaceae bacterium
CGATCGAGATCGTAGGTTTACAGGAAAAGCCACTTGCTACTACATGTACTGGTGTTGAAATGTTCAAGAAATTACTTGACGAAGGTGAAGCTGGTGATAATGCAGGTCTTTTATTACGTGGTATTGAGAAAACTCAGATCCGTCGTGGTATGGTTCTTTGCAAACCAGGTTCTATCACTCCGCACACTGAATTCAAAGGCGAGGTTTACGTATTGAGCAAAGAAGAAGGTGGACGTCACACTCCATTCTTCAACAAATACCGTCCTCAGTTCTACTTCCGTACTACAGACGTAACAGGAGAAGTTGAATTGAACGCAGGAACTGAAATGGTTATGCCTGGTGATAACACCAACTTAACTGTAAAATTGATTCAGCCTATCGCGATGGAAAAAGGTTTGAAATTCGCGATCAGAGAAGGTGGACGTACCGTAGGTGCGGGTCAGGTTACTGAAATTCTAAAATAAGCACTGGTTCAGGAAACTGAACGGTTCTTATCAAAAGATAAATATTATCTTTACAAAAATATCTAAAAGCTGTTCCGCCCCTTGCGGGATAGCTTTTAGCTTTTATACGGGCATGGTGCAATGGTAGCATACGGGTCTCCAAAACCTTTGATCTGGGTTCGAATCCTAGTGCCCGTGCGAAGATTAAAATTTTTAAACATGAACAAATTCAGGGTTTTTTTAAGTGATTCTTATAAGGAACTGACAGAAAAAGTAACCTGGCCTAAATGGGATCAGTTACAGCAGTCAACCATGATCGTTCTGGGCGCAACCCTGTTCATTACCGCTATCGTTGCTGTAATGGATTTTGTAGCCAACGGATCCATGAAATTTATTTATTCTTTATTCGCATAATTTATGACCGAGGAAATTATATCAACAACCACTGAAAAGGCCGAGAAGGAAACGAAGTGGTACGTGTTGAGAGTTGTAAGTGGAAAGGAGCGTAAGGTAAAAGAATACCTGGATAAAGATATCGTACGTAATGGCTGGGATAAACTGATTAAACAGGTTTTCCTTCCGGTAGAAAAAGTTTATAAGGTATTGAACGGAAAAAAAGTAATGCGTGAGCGTAACTTCTATCCGGGATATATCATGATGGAAGTGGCCGACAATAAACTGAATGATGACATTATCCAGCATGTCAGCAACATCAGCAATGTAATGCACTTTCTTACTGATGGAAAAGGTTCTAAAGGAAATATCATCTCTTTGCGCAAGGCTGAAGTAAACAAGATGCTGGGTAAAGTGGATGAGATGAGCGATATCGGCGGTGTAACCATGAGCGAACCATTTATCATTGGAGAAACCATTAAGATCATAGACGGACCGTTCAACGATTTCAACGGTGTTATTGAAGAGGTGAGCGACGAGAAGAAAAAACTGAAAGTTCAGGTGAAGATCTTCGGAAGAGCCACACCGGTAGAACTCAGTTATATGCAGGTAGAAAAAATTGCTTAATCAAAATACTGATCCCGCTCCAAGCGGGATTTTTTTTCCTTTATGCTTTTGGTAAGACATACATTATTCTTAAAAAAGATATATTTGTATTCCTTCATTTTAAAATAAAAAACATGAAAAAAATATTGTTGGCTTTCACAGGATTGTTATTCTCCGGCATCATGATGGCACAGCCTCCTAAAGGCCCTGCAGATAAAGGAATGACCTTTGGAGAAAAAATTGAAGCAAACGATGCTATTAAAGTATCGGATCTTCCTGCAACCCTGGAAAAAAATGAAAAAGCAGTCGTAAAAGTGGAAGGTAAAGTAGTGGAAGTTTGTAAGGCGGAAGGTTGCTGGCTGCGGATGGAAACTCCTTCAGGAACAATGCTGGTAAAATTAAAAGATCATGCATTCCTGGTGCCACTGTCACTCAACGGTCAAACCATTGTTGCGCAGGGAACCGCTTCCGTAAAAACAACTTCTGTTGAAATGTTACGTCATTATGCTGAAGATGCAGGAAAATCAAAAGAAGAAATTGCTAAGATCACAGAACCTAAAAAAGAAATTGTGATGCAGGCAACCGGGATTTTAGTGTTGTAAAAATTTATTTCATTCAATAAAAAAATGCCTCGCTGTTGTGAGGCATTTTTCATAAGAAGCATATCTGGTCTATAATTTCATCATCCTTTTTACAAATTTATTTTTAGTGTTTACAATCATAACAATGTATTGCCCTTTCGGTACAGAGGCTGAATTAATATGCAACTTTTGACCGGCTTGTGGAAATACCGTTTGTGAATGTATGGTTCTGCCGTACAGGTCCAATATACTGATTGTACTTTTTTCCCTGATCGTGTTCAGATCCAGTATGATCTCTTCTGCAAATGGATTCGGGAAAATTTCCACTGATTCATTTGTGTTATTTATTGCTGCCGGATTTGAAAAACGGGCTGCCGTTAGTTCTGTTATTTTAAATCCTGCCAGGTAATTATTAGTGCCGGTGGATGTAATGGTAATCACAATTCGTCCAATGTTGGAGGCCACCATATTATTCAGATTGGCAGCGTCGTTAACATTTATATCTGTATCAATAGTATCAACTGCATTTCCATTCTTAAAAATCGATTTTCCAGAACCCGCAGATCCTTTGCTGGCATACAATTGAAAATTATAGGCACGTCCCGCTACAAGTCCGTTTATAGCAAGTGTTCTTTTATTATTATGCTGTGAATTGAAACGTAAAACTTCCGGTGGACAAATGTTAGCTGCAGCTGCATAACCAGATCCGTTATCTGTCATAGAACTTATAGACAAATTTGCTTTCACCGTACTTTGTGATCCGTCTTCATATTTAAAATTCGTACTGTTAACATTATTGGATGGAAACCAGTTGTTCCATTGGGTATTCACATAAGGCACGGAGCCATTGAAAATATTTACTTTAATAGTTTTCTGTGATGATGTTGCGGCACTTACTGTAACCTGCACATCATCAAAGGAAGAAAGATTTCCATTGTCTTTAACTGTTAACCTGAAAATATATAAACCTGCATTTACAAAATCTATAGACGTAGTATCTTTTGCAGCTGTTATGATTGTACTTCCGGAAGGTCCGCTCACATAATTCCATTGATACGAAACAATACTACCTGAGGCATCAAAAGACGATCGTCCGTCTACAAATACTTTATTTACCGGCAACTGGATCAATTTATCTGTTCCGGCATTGGCTACCGGTGGTGTATTTGGAAGAACTGTCACTGATACAGAGTCTTTAGAAATTGCACCGGCATTATCGGTCACCGTTAATTCAATTCCATACGTGCCGGAACTGGTAAATGAAACGGAGGTTTGAACAGCGTTGGGAGTACTGATGGTTTCACCGCTGTTTCCGCTGAATTTTCTCCAGCTGTAGGCAACAATATTTCCATCAGCATCTGTGGAAGCTGATCCTGAAAGGCTAACAGCATTTATGGGTAAGGTGATGCTTACATCATTTCCTGCTCTTGCTACCGGAGGATTATTTTGTGCTGGATTCACTGTCACTAATACAGAGTCTTTAGAAATTGCACCGGCATTATCGGTCACCGTTAGTTCAAACCCATACGTGCCGGAATTGGTAAATGAAACGGAGGTTTGAACAGCACTGGGAGAGCTGATGGTTTCACCGCTGTTTCCGCTGAATTTTCTCCAGCTGTACGAAATAATATTTCCATCAGCATCTGTGGAAGCTGATCCTGAAAAGCTAACAGCATTTATGGGTAAGGTTATGGTTGTGTCATTTCCTGCACGGGCAACAGGAGGAGTATTGGGAGCAGGAATCACTGTGATTAAAACAGAGTCTTTAGAACTTGCTCCTGCATTGTCGGTCACCGTTAATTCAAACCCATAAGTGCCGGAATTGGTAAATGAAATGGAGGTTTGAACAGCATTGGGAGAACTGATGGTTTCACCGCTGTTTCCGCTGTATTTTCTCCAGCTGTACGAAACAATATTTCCATCAGCATCTGTGGAAGCTGATCCTGAAAAGCTAACAGCAATTATGGGTAAGGTTATGGTTGTGTCATTTCCTGCACGGGCAACAGGTATTTGATTGATGACATTTCTTCTTAAGCATATAGTATCCCATATTTTTTCCTGCAACATGCGGGTGAATAAAACATGGTGACCATAGTTATTCAGATGTATTCCGTCTCCTGCAGCATAGGTTGTATTTATAGTTCCGTCAATGTTGGCTATGTCAGTCCAGAAATCAACTGCCTTATTTCCAAAGCGTGAATTCACCCAGTCTCTTAATCCTGTAAGCAATGCAATTTGCCCTGATGATAAATTATCCCGGGGTTGTGATGTAGTGATCCAAACCGGAATTCGGTTGAGGTCGGCGACTGCAACTATTCGTTCAAAATTATCTTTTGTTTCCTGTAATGAAAAAACGTTTGCTGCATCATTGGTTGGTAAGTTTATAATAATGGCATCCGGCTGTAAAGAGATGGCAGCATTAATATTACGGCTTGTATCGGGTAAGGGACGGCCGGAGGGTGGAATATAATTTGACGGGCAAACCTGGTAAGATGTCAATCCCCCTAAACCAAGATTGGTAACAACAACCTGTGCATTTTGTTGCTGCATGTATTTTCTCATTTTGTTCACCCATGAACTATCTATGGGTGATGCGCCTGTACCAAACGTTGTAGAAGATCCAAGTGTTACAATCTTGTATGCCTGTGAACAAATTGGTGCTGGTAATACCGGCCAGCCTGGAGAGGGTGTTGATGATTGTACATTGATCAATACGGTATCTGCACGGAATAAAGAACCGCTATCTGTTACCATCAGTTCAAAACTGTAAGAGCCAGATGATAAATTTCTTATAACAGGATTACAGATCGTATCGGATGATATGTTGGCAATGCCACCGGTTATTTTTCTCCATTTATATTTTAGCGGAGCATTTTCCGGATCATAGGAAGCGCAACCTGTAAGTATTGCCGAATCTGTAGGTAAATTAAGATTGATATCAGCGCCTGCCACGGCTACCGGGGGTTGATTGGGTGTGGATGCAACGGTATTGATGGTGATATCGATCACATTGATGTAGCCAAATATGCTGTTTGTTTTAGTTCTTATATCAAAATCCACTATAGATTTACCGGTGATGGTAAATACTGCGGCATTATTGAAATCTACATTACTGGCTGCACTGTATGTTTTCCAGATCGTTTCATCAGATTGCTTGATCTCGATATCGCGATCACGAGTTTCCAGTGATTTATGTCCCCAAAATTTTACGGTATATGATTTTGCAGGATCCAAACCTTTAAACCGCCATCTTCCATTGGAAACACTATTGTGCGCAAATGCATAATCGTTGGTAGCACTTACAGGATAAATTCCAACAGCAGGAGCACTGTTCACACTGTTCATGCCCGTGCCCGAAATATTATAAGTTCCGTCAATTCTGGTAATAACTTCAATTGAAACAGCAGTTAACTGATTGGTTGTTGTAACCGCATTGATCAACCTGTCACCTACTCTGGCATCCGTCATATTATTCCAAAAGTTACCATTTACATCCGGTGAAGGTGTTACAACGCCACCGGCATTTGCTGCCGGCCCGGCATCTATCAAAATCCTGCCGGAATTAACCAACGATTGCTCCTGCAGAACGGTAGCAACCATAGTATCACGGCTTACGCCATTCTGATTGTCTGTAATGGTTAAAGAAAAGGCATATGTTCCTGCAGAAGAAAATTGTACAGATGGATTGGGAGTTGTTGA
>JANNZE010000298.1:0-4767 GCA_031410455.1 Chitinophagaceae bacterium
AACGTTCGGTCCATATTGTTTAAATGCAACACCTGCTGTTTTACCAACCACATCTTCTAATGGAGTTACCGGAACATGGTCGCCATCAACAATCAGCACGACAGTTTTAGGAACTACAACGTATACATTTACTCCAACAGCAGGACAATGTGCTACACCGTATTCGGTGGATATTCTTATCAACTCAACGGTTACACCATTGTTTACTGCAGTAGGTCCTGTATGTAAAGATTCTGTGTTAGCACCATTACCTACAACATCCAATAATGGAATTACAGGAACATGGGTTCCGGCCACCATCAGCACGGCAGCTGTAGGAAGTACAACATATACATTCACGCCTGCAAGCGGAGGATGTGCAATACCAACAACCCTTACCATTGTAGTAAATCCGATTGTAACACCAGCGTTCACACCGGTTGCGCCAATATGTGCAGGTGGATCATTATCTGCTTTACCAACAACATCAACAAACGGTATTACAGGGACATGGTCACCTGCATTAGATAATAACAATACAACTATATATACATTTACACCAACAGCCGGACAATGTGCTATAGCTGTTCCATTAACGATTACCGTAAATCCATTACCTCTCATAAGCGGAACATTGAGTGCTTGTGTAGGATTAACATCACAATTATCCGGAACAGCAACAGTTGCTGCGGTTAATCCATGGACATCATCTAATACAGGCGTTGCAACGGTTTCAAATACTGGTCTTGTAACAGCAGTTGCATCAGGAACAACAACCATAACTTATACAAATAGTAATGGATGTTTTACTACAGCAACATTTACCGTGAATGCATTGCCGGTAATCAGCGGTACATTAAATGCATGTGTGGGATTAACATCACAACTTTCAGGAACTGCTACGGCTGCTGCGGTAAATCCATGGGCATCATCCAATACAGCAGTTGCCACCGTTTCCAACACTGGACTGGTAACAGCCATTGCTCCGGGATCCGCTAGCATGATCTATACAAATGCTGATGGTTGCCAGGTAAGCGTGGTATTTACAGTGAATTCCCTTCCTGTTATCTCTGGCACATTAAATACATGTACAGGATCAAATGCCCAGTTAAACGGAAATGGAACACCTGCATCTACTGATCCATGGGCATCATCCAATACTTCCATTGCAACAATTTCCGGTACAGGATCAGTTAACGCAATTGCTGCTGGAACAACTAGTATAACTTATACAAATTCTAACGGCTGCCTGGTAAATGCGTTATTTACTGTAAATCCGTTACCGTCCATAACAGGTACATTAAGTGTTTGTGTTGGTCAGGCATCACAATTGAATGGATCACCAACTGCTGCTGCTGTTAATGCCTGGTCATCATCTGCTCCTGCTGTTGCAGTTATTTCTTCAACCGGTCTTGTTACAGGTATATCTATCGGCTCATCTACCATCACTTATACCAATGCAAATGGTTGTGTGAAAACTGTGTCGTTTGATGTGGTCACTTCAAATCTTCCATTATTTACTCCAATTGCGCCAATATGTGCAGGTGGATCTTTATCTGCATTGCCAACAACTTCCACAAACGGTTATATAGGTACGTGGTCACCTGCACTGGATAATAACAATACAACAATTTATACATTTATACCAACGACCGGGCAATGTGCTACGAATGCACAATTGACGATCACTGTAAATCCATTGCCGGTTATTTCAGGAACTTTGAATGCCTGTGCCGGAACATCCGCACAGTTGAGTGGAAACGGATCAGCTGCAACAGTTGATCCATGGCTATCATCCAATACTTCCGTAGCAACAATTTCCAATACCGGATTGGTATCGGCCATAGCAGCTGGCACAACAACTATTACCTATACAAATACAAATGGTTGTAAGATCAATGCAACATTTACTGTGAATGCTTTGCCTGTTATCACAGGTAATTTCAATGCATGTATATCACAGGCTGTTCAGCTTACAGGTTCAGGTACACCTGCAGCAATAAATCCATGGACATCTTCCAGCACAGGTGTTGCAACCATTTCAAATACAGGTCTTGTAACAGCCGTTGCAGCCGGAACTACCACCATCACTTATATTAATAACAATGGTTGTATAATTACAGCTGTTTTCACCGTAAATGCATTGCCTGTCATCAGCGGAACATTAAGTGCATGTGCCGGAAATACTTCACAGCTTAGTGGTACCGGAACGCCATCCACCATAAATTCCTGGACTTCTTCAAATTCGGCTGTGGCAACAGTTTCCGCTTCAGGATTGGTTAGTGCGTTAGCTGCAGGAACAGCCGTGATCAGATACACAAATAATAATGGTTGTTCTGTTAATGCAACTTTCACTGTAAATCCACTGCCTTCCATTACCGGTAGCCTCAATGCATGTTTGGGTTCTGCATCACAACTCACCGGAACGGCTGCACCTGCATCTGTAAATGCATGGACATCTTCCAATACTACCATTGCAACCGTTTCCAATACTGGTTTGGTAAATGCCTTAACGGCAGGAACATCCGTGATTACTTATACCAACTCAAATGGCTGTAAAACCACATCTACATTTACAGCTACCGCAATAACCACTACATTATTTACGCAGGTTGCGCCTGTTTGTGAAGGTTCAGTTTTAAATCCATTACCAACTATTTCAAACAATGGTATAAACGGAACATGGTCTCCGGCTATCAATAATACCAATACCACAATCTATACTTTTACTCCGGCTGCCGGCGTATGTGCATCCATTGCAACGATGACTATCAATATCATTCCTTCTGCAACTCCGCAGTTCAATAATATTCCGGCTATTTGTGCAGGGCAGAATATAGCACCGCTTCCTGCAACTTCCATAAATGGTATCAATGGAACATGGTCACCGGCATTAAATAACACCACTTCCACAACCTATATATTCACACCAGCTGCCGGCGTTTGCGCATTTACGGCAACACTTGACGTTGTTGTGAATCCTAAACCAGACCTAGGTTTAGATAAATACCTCGCCATCTGTTCCGGTACTACAGCTGATCTTACAGCACAATTCAATACCTCTGGTTTAAACACCAACTGGACGTTCAACGGAAACCCTGTTGCTAATCCTATGGCTGTTTCTGTTTCTGGTATTTACCAGCTTACCGGATCTTCTGTTGCAGGTTGCAGAGACACGGCACGCATCAATATTTTTGTAAGCAGCCCGGTTCAGGTAAATGCCGGACCTGATGATTATGCTGAATACAATATGCCTTATCAACTCAGCGGAAGCGGGAGCGGAACATTATTATGGTCGCATCCTGCACTTTTGGATAACCCGAACATTGAAAATCCTTATGCAACTTTATTAACGGATACCACATTTGTACTCACCGCAACAAACAGCGTAGGTTGTTCTGCTAAAGACAGTGTAAGGATCAAAGTGCTTAAAGGACCCGATTTCTATATTCCAAATGCTTTTACTCCAAATGGAGATGGTTTGAATGATGTTTTTACACCTCGTCCTGTTGGCATTACAAAGCTTGAATATTTTAAGGTGTTTAACCGTTATGGTGAACCTGTTTTTGAAACCAATGATCTGAGAAGAGGATGGGATGGAAACTACAAAGGCGTTAAACAAAATACTGCAAATTTTGTATGGATCCTTAAAGGGACAGACAGGAATGGTAGAGTGATCCAAAGAAAAGGCTACGTGGTACTCATCAGATAAAATTTTTTCTGAATAAATTAAAATACCATTAAACTATGTAGGTCAGGGTTGATCTTATTACGCCGCATATTATTTAATCGATATGCTGATGCTCATAATTCAGATCATAACAATACAATTAATATCATTCCACTAATGAAATCTATACTAACTCTTTTGTTTTTTGCTCTGATAATTATGTTCGGCAGTTGTAAGAAAGATAACAACCCTGCACCTCAGATTCCGGTTACGGATACCATGTATTTCCCTCCACTTTCAGGCAATGAATGGCAAACAACTTCCGCAAATATGCTCGGCTGGAATGATGCCGCATTAAATGATCTGTATGCGTATCTTCAGTTGAAAAATACAAAAGCCTTTATTGTTTTAAAAAATGGACGCATTGTAACAGAAAAATATTTCGGAACTTTTACTGCAGACAGTAACTGGTACTGGGCTTCCGCCGGAAAAACAATGACGGCATTTCTCACGGGTATAGCACAACACGAAAATCTGATCAATATCAATAATAAATCTTCCCAATATTTAGGTACAGGCTGGACGTCGTTGCCTTTAATAAAGGAAAATTTAATAACCGTACGCCATCAACTTTCCATGACGACAGGCCTCGATGATAATGTTTCTGATCCCGATTGTACTTTGCCTTCCTGTCTTCAGTATAAAGCAGATGCAGGTACAAGGTGGGCTTATCATAATGCTGCTTACACATTATTAGACAAAGTAATTGAAAACGCAAGCGGACTTACTTACAATAATTATTTTCAGCAGAAAATCCGGGACAGGATCGGTATGCAGGGCCTCTGGATCAAAACATTAAATTCAAATAATGTTTTTTACAGCAATGCAAGAAGCATGGCCAGGTTTGGTTTGTTGTTGCTGAATAAAGGGAAATGGAATGCAAATCCTATACTGGCAGATGAAAATTATTTCATCCAGCAAATAAATACATCACAGAATCTAAACCTCAGTTATGGTTTTCTTACATGGCTGAATGGAAAAGCCAGCGCTATGTTCCCTGGCACGCAAACCGTTTTTCCCGTTTCTCTTATTCCAAATGCGCCGGCTGATATGTATGC
>JANNZE010000299.1:0-6265 GCA_031410455.1 Chitinophagaceae bacterium
TTTTAATATTCAAAGAATCTATTAACAATATGATTAAGTATTCAAATGCTACAAAGTGTAATTGCAACTTTATACAAACCAGAAATCAGTTCATACTTCAGATTTCAGATAATGGAAACGGATTCAGTGAAACTCAAATAGGCAGCGGAAATGGATTGATCAATATTCGTTTGAGGGCTCAGGATATGAACGGAGAGGTGCTGATAGAAACCACACCCGGAAAAGGAACCGTGATCAATATTCATTTGCCTTTTCCTTTGCAATATAATTAATAGATTCACTGATCATCCTTTAACTGAATGTATGCTTAAAATTGCCATTGTAGAAGACAACGAACAATACCGAACTGCGCTTGCTTTCATACTCCAGTTGAATGCGGATTTACAACTTATTCACCAGTTGGGAAACTGCTCTACCCTAATTTCATCTTTTAAAACAGAAAAACCGGATGTGGTTTTGATGGATATTGATATGCCGGGCATGACTGGTATTGAAGCAGTATGGCAGATAAAAAAAGAATTTCCGGAAATGAAAGTGCTGATGCTGACCGTTTTTGAAGATGATGAAAAAATATTTGGTGCTATAAGAGCAGGTGCTAACGGTTATCTTTTAAAAAAAGATTCACCTTCAAAAATTCAGGAAGCCCTTTTTACAGTGCAGGCAGGAGAATCTCCGATGAATGGAATAGTTGCTTCTAAAATGCTGGAATACTTCCAACTGCAAAAAAATAACCAATTAGATCAGTCAAGTTTAACGGAAAGAGAAAAAGAGATCTTGATATTTTTAGTAAAAGGTTATAGCTATAAAGAAATAGCGTCAGCAATATTCATTTCTATTGAAACACTTAATACACATATCAAAAGCATTTATCGCAAATTAAATGTGCATTCCAGGGCTGAACTGGCCGCTAAATACGGTAGCCATTAAATCAATTTCAAAAAAATGTTTTTCGCCAGACCTTAGGTCCTCTAATTTCATTTCCAATATACGCCTATTGTAAAAAATCTTTTACACCCGCTACGATCTTTTCCACCACCTGCTGCTGAAATAAAGGATCCAGAATTTTCTCTTCTTCTGCAGGATTGCTTAAAAATAACATTTCCACCAGTGCATTCGGGTATTCTGTTGGGCTGTTCAGCATAAAATTAAATGAACCTGTATTGGCATAATCTTTCAACCCCAGTTCCAGCATTCGTTTCTGAATGAAATAACTTAATGGACGAAACCCGGCATATTTATAATAGGTACTTACGCCCCCTGTATTCACAGGATCTGCCGATGAATTCAGGTGGATACTTAAAAGCAGATCAGGCATGCTGTCACGGTAAAATAAAATTCGCTCCTTATTATCAAAGAACTGTTCCTTCGTTCTCGTCATGATCACCTTTACCCCTTCTTTTTCCAATGCCTGCTGCAGTTTTAAAGAAACCGCAAGTGTGATATCTTTTTCTATGGCTCCCGTAAGTCCTACAGCCCCGCTGTTCGTTCCGCCATGGCCGGCATCAATGGCTATAGTGAGTTTATTTAATTCTCTTACCGGTTGCTGTTTCACTTTTATCACCAGCATGTTTCCCCGGTAATACACCTGGTAACCCCAGTGTTGTTTGTTTTTTAATTGAATTGTCAAACGCAGAACACCATCTGAAACCTGTTCATAATCGATATGTGTTATTTCTTTTGCCGACTGAAATTGCTGCATCCAGTTGGTATTGCTGGTGGCACCAAAAATATCTACTATAATACGCGATGGATCTGTCATTTGACGGGTCTGATAAGGCAAACGGGAATTGAGCGCTACCTGTACATAATCAAATTTTTCATCTCCGGTAACAGTGAAGTTGCCAGTAAGCGATGTTGTTCCGAAAGAACCCGCCGGCATTGCCGAAACCAGGTCATCTTCAATATATGCAGTATGTCCGGGAGCTAAAATAACTCTGTAATCTTTCCCGATTTTAGCATTTGCTTTTAAAACAATATTGCTGTCAAGATATCCGATCTTGGCTCCGCCTAAACGATCAACCCCTAATCCATATTCCAGGTGAGCCAGCCTGCCTTTTGTATTCAGTAAAATATAAGAAGATCTGAAAACCGAAAAATGAGCATCCGAATTTTTAAGAACAGATGCTCCGGTACTGTCTGTCAATACTACCGGAAATGTTATTCCGGAAAAAGTATCCGAAGGCTGTATGATATATTCTCCCTGGTAAATACCGGCAATTCCGGCAATACCTTCCGGTTGCTCATATAATGGCGTTTTGTTATAGGTGTAAACAATTGATCCGGGAAGTGCTTTTATTTTGAACTGGATCTTATCGCCGGGTTGTAAGGAAAGGTCTCCTTCGGGAAATGTCTGAACCGATTGTATCTGCAGGGTGTTGACGGCCACTGGCTTTTCCGGCAGATTGTATATATACTTTATCGTACGAATGATATTTTTTTTCCCGTCATCTGTTTTAATAGTAAAATTATTTTCTCCGGGTTGTAACAATACCTGGTAGGCAAATGCGCCGGTGTTATATACTTTAACTGTCTCTTCATTAATACTCACCGTACAATTTTTACAGGTTAATCCGGTAATGAATGGCCTGGCAGCAGTACTGGCATTCACGTCTTTTGCAGGTGTGGCCAGTTTCAAAAAAACCTTTTCTGATTTTTGGGCGCTGACACCGGTCACACATAGGCAAAATATCAATAACATAATTAACTGTATGCTATATAATTGAAATTTATTATTGGTCAAAACCTTAATTTTAAAAAGTTGAATTAATTAAGTTGTTTATTTGTAATATCAACTGCATTGTATGAGAAACAAATGGAATATTTTGTTATGGGCCATTTTGTCCATTTTTACCCATCCATTATCTGCTCAAAATTACGCTCCTTTCAAAGATGATGAAGTTACATTAACTCAATGGCAGAAAATTCTGACAACAAAATCCATTAACGATAGTTTAGCGATCGAAGGAACAAATAAAAAGGAAATCCGCAAACATTACAGGTCCCGGTATGAAGATATCAATGATATGTTCAAAGAAAAAGAGGCGATCTCAGAAAAGGAAGTGCACGATTACCTCACGAACCTGTCAAATGAGATCATCAATAACAATAGCGCACTTAAATCTTTACAGCCCAGGATCTATTTCGCCAGGTCGGCGGATGTTAATGCCTACAGTTGTGGAGAAGGTTCTATGTTCTTTAATATGGGCCTGTTTTATCGTTTAAAAAATGAAAGTGAAGTAGCATTTGTGATCTGTCATGAACTGGCGCATTATTACCTCGACCACAGTAACAAAAGGATCATCAGCCAGGTGGAATTATTCAATGACAAAGATTTTAAAAAGGAAGTAAAGAAAATCGCGAAATCAGAATACTCTCAGAATAAAAAATTCGGTCAGCTGGTAACCTCCCTCATGTTTAATAATTCACGTTATTCCAGGGTGCAGGAAACTGCAGCTGATTCAGTAGGGCTTATGTTTTTATCCAATACCCGTTTCGATCTGAAAGGCGCCTGCAGTACCATGGATGTTCTGGATAGTTCTGAAATTGAAAAATTCAGCATGGAAACCCTGCTGAAAAAATGGATCAGTTTCCCGGAATATCCATTCAGGGAAAGCTGGTTGAAAAAAGAATCCGCATTTTTTGGCGGACCGGTAAGTACACTGACGGCAGCTCAGAAAGATTCCCTGAAAACACATCCGGATTGTGCACTTAGAAAAAATAAATTGCAATCGCTGGTTGACAGACATACCAAAGTGGGAAGCCCGTTCGTAATAAGTCAGCAACAATTTGAACTGCTGGCCAAACGTGCCAAATATGACCTGGTGGAATCTTTTTTTAAAGACGATTATATTTCTGCCTGCATGTATTTCGGATTTCAGTTACTGGAAGAAAATCCAACAGACCCATGGTTGATCGGTACGATGGCGGAATGTTTTAATCAACTGTATATGCATCAGAAAGATCATACGCTGGGCAAAGTGGCCGCACTTCCCAATCCCTCCGGATTAAAAGAATATAATGTGTTACTGGAATTTATTCAGCGGGCAAGGCTGGATGATTTTGCTACAATTGCGCATCATTTTTTAGAAAAAAATAAAGGCCTTGCAAAAAATGAAAGACTGGATAAAGCTTTTAACAATAACAAAACGATTTATAAATAAATAAACTAAACTTCAAACCATTTTAAATGAAAAAAATCGCCTCATTTTTGGCCTTCGCGGTGTTGATGCTGTTACAGCTTACCACATCAGCACAGGATAATGTATTAATTGGAAATGTAAAAATTGCCAATCCCCGAAGCCTGAAACCCATTCTGGAAAACAATGAAATCAGAGGATATTTTTTCTTTTATATTTCAGATAAGGTAGATAAAAAAACAAATGAATATACCATCCAGATCTATGATGAAAATCTGAAAAAAGTAAGAGACATTGTATTTGAAGGGGATAAACACATTCAATTGCTGGAATCTTCTTACAATGGCAATACCATGATGTTCCTTTTTTATGATCCGAAAGAAAAAACCCTGGAGTACAGAGCGTATGGCACAGATGGCAAACAAAAAGTAACATATACAAAAGAACTCAACAAACGCAGCAAAATGCTGATCGAACAAACATACGGTACAAAAAGTGAAGACGCACAGAATGAAGCGTTGTTTGATATTACGAATGTAGGATACACTACTATTTATCCGGTAAAAGAAGGAAAATATTACAGCTACGAAGTGAATTTTCTGTTCACTGACAGAAACAAACAATGGACCTACGAAGCTGCAGAAGAGCAGGATGACAAATGGGCTGCTGCCGTATATATGGGCAATACAGATTCTCTGATCCTGTTTGAAGTGATCAAACAAAAAACATTGCTGGGTGGAAAACCCCACTCCTGGTTACTGGCCCTGAATATTTTTACCGGTAAAAAACAATTTGAAATCTCCACTGAATCTGAAGAGGATTATAAATTCTATCCTACCAATATTTCAACGATCAGTGGCAGCAGTGAATTCTTTTTGATGGGTGCTTATTATGATAAAGATGATAAGATCGCTAAAGACAGAAGTCAGGGCATAGCGGCATGGAAAATGAATGTGAACGGAAAGATCGTTTCAAAAAAATACAATTCCTGGACAGGAGAGATCGGTAAATATTTACAGACCGATAAAAAAGGAAGAGTGGATGATATCGGTTATATCTTTTTCCATAAAATCTTGCAAACAAGTGATGGCGATTTCTTTGCTATAGGAGAAGGTTATAAAAAAGTAGTGAGTGCAATGGGTGTTATGAGTGCGATGATGAACAGAGGCAGCGGTGGTGTAAGTACTTTTAAAATTAAAGTTACTGATATGGTAATGATGAAATTCAACAAGGATTTTGAAATTAAAGGTGCAGACATCTATGATAAAAACAGCAACAGTATTGAAATGCCGGCAGGTGCAGGTTACCTGAGTCCGCATATGATGGCTCTTATTGTAAAAGCATATGGTGGTTTCGATTATGACTATACAAAACTTAACAGAGACAGAAGCAGTTTCATCATGGCTTATAGTGATTATGAAAAATCAAAAGATTTCAAGGGAATGACCTTCAATACCATTAGTTATAACAATGGCAAGATCACAACTGATAAATTAAACCTGAGCAGTAAGAATACGTTCATCAGAGTATTGCCTGCTAAAACGGGATCAGTAATGGTATGGGAATACAACAAAAAGAAAAAAGAAGTAAGCCTGCGTCTTGAAAAGATGAACTAATATTTTTTAGTAGTTAAAAAAAGGTGAAGCTTAAAACTTCACCTTTTTTTATATCAATGCGATCCCGCCGTTCTCTGTTTCAAATCTGCGGATCACAGATTCCTTCCACACATTTTCATCAATGGTGTTGGCATCCCAGTAAGGTACGGTTGGATAACTCGTGTACCTTGGAACAGGTACATCATATTTCTGTAAAATACTTAATAATGTTGCAGACATCTTTTCAATTGAATCTGCAAAATGCAAAATAGTATTTGTGTAAAAGATGATTTCCTGTTATCAAAAACTGACTTATATCATATTATTGATTTCTCCTCGCCAATGCAGCTTCAAATTGTTGCTGCTCTTCCGCTGTTTCAGGCTTAACAGGAACTACGTTGTAGGGTTTACCACTTTGTGACAATGCCACAAAAGTAAAAAATGCTTCACTCAGCATTTTGGTTTCTGATGTTACAGGATCTTTCAGATAACTTCGAACCCCTATTTCCATTGAAGAACTGAACGCCCTGTTGA
>JANNZE010000300.1:0-4095 GCA_031410455.1 Chitinophagaceae bacterium
TGGTGGATGGTATGGATAACCAGGCTCCGGGTCTCAACTTTTCTGTTGGTGCTATCATCGGTTTAAATGAACTGGATGTAGATAACCTCGAAATGCTGTCCGGTGCATCTTCTGCATTGTACGGTCCGGGTGGTATGAACGGTACATTATTAATGACCAGCAAAAATCCATTCAAATACCAGGGGTTTTCTTTTATGGTTAAAACCGGTATTATGCATACGGATAAACGTGAAAGACCAACTTCACCATATTATAACTGGAGTATGCGCTGGGCAAAAAAATTATCTGAAAAATTTGCATTCAAAATCACCAGTGAATTCGTTCAGGCAAAAGACTGGATCGGTATGGATTACAGAAATTACGACAGAAGCGGGATGTTCATCAAAGCAGGAGACCGTGTTACAGATCCGAATTATGATGGTGTAAATGTATATGGTGATGAAACCACAGGGGATCTCCGACAGGTATTGAATGGTGTGGCAGCAGCTGCTCCTTTCCTGGCGCCTTTTATTTCAACGCTTACCGTAAACCCGATCAACGTATCACGTACCGGGTATACTGAACAGCAATTGATGAACCCGAATACACTGAATTTTAAATTAGGTGGTTCTTTACATTATAAACTGAATTCTGTTACCGAAGCTACCATTGCAGGTTACTGGGGAACAGGAAATACGATCTATACAGGTGCTTCCAGATATTCTATCAAAGATTTCAAAATGGGTCAGTATAAAGTGGAGATTATCAATCCAAACTGGATGTTACGTGCTTTCACCACACAGGAAAATGCGGGTGAATCTTTCAATCTTGCAGCCACTACACAAAATTTCAATGAGTTGTGGAAACCAAGCCCTGGTTCAACTGGTTGGTATGCACAATATGGCCAGGCTTATTTAAGTGCAAGGTTGAATGGTTTAACGGATGCTGCTGCACACATTGCAGCAAGAGCCGTTGCGGACAGAGGCAGACCGGAAATAGGAACACAACAATTCAATGACCTGTATAATAAGGTTAGAAAAATACCGGTTCCAAAAGGCGGTGCATTGTTAGACAGATCTGATCTGTACCATGCAGAAGGAAATTATAATTTTTCTAAATATACCGGTAAGATCGCAGACATTTTAGTAGGTGCTAATTTTCGCCAGTATGTTTTAAATAGCCAGGGAACATTATTTGCTGATACAGCAGGAGTGATCACTATTAATGAATTGGGTGCGTATGTTCAGGCGCAGAAAAAGTTCGACAAATTACAGGTCACTGCATCCGGACGTTATGATAAGAATGAAAATTTTGCAGGCAAATTTACTCCAAGAGTAACGGCTGTGTACTCTGTGGCAAACAACAATAATATCCGCTTAAGTTACCAGACAGCTTATCGTTTCCCGTCAACACAGCAACAATGGATCAACCTGGATCTGGGAAGTTATAAACTCATCGGTGGAAACGAAGCTTTCAAAACGATTTATAATTTCAATAATAATCCTGTATATGACAGAGATTCTCTGAAAAACGGAAGTAAAACGGCTTTGCCTTTGTCAACTTTAAAACCTGAATCATTGTCATCTTTTGAATTGGGTTATCGTGGATTATTGCTGGAAAACAAATTGCTGATAGATCTGTATGGTTATTATGGGCAGTATACCAACTTCCTGGCCCGTAAAATAGTTGTACAATCAAGAACAGGTTCAGCAATTGAATTTGCAGACACATTGAACGGACAGATCTATTCAGTGCCTGTTAATTCTTCTGCGAAAATTAAAACTTATGGTTTTGGAATTGGCGTGGATTATAAATTGCCATACAATTTTGCCATCAGTGCGAATGTGGCATCTGATAACTTAACAGATGTTCCGGAAAATTTCATCACATCATTTAATTCTCCGAAATATAAGATGAATGCTTCTTTATCTAATTCAGGTTTTGGCCCTAATAAAAAATTAGGTTTCAATGTGGCCTATCGCTGGCAGGATGCATTTTTCTACCAGGGAGATCTGGCAACAGGAAATTTGCCTGCTGTACAAACATTAGATGCGCAGGTGAGCATGAAACTTCCTAAAACAAAATCTATTTTGAAATTAGGTGCAACCAATCTTTTGAACCAATACTATTACAATGGCGTAGGTAATTCAATGGTAGGTGGTTTATATTACCTGAGTTTCGGGTATAATATTTATTAATCTAATTAAGAATTATCCAACAAAAAATCATGATCATGAAAATATTTAATAAAATGAAAACAGGTTTGTCATTACTGGTTGTTGCGGTATTGGTAATGGTTTCCTGTAATAAAGACCTGGAACAATTTCCATCAAGTCCTGCTCCGGTTCCCACTGGCTCAACTATCGGAGAAACTTTAAGAACTACGGATACAGACAGTTTGTTTTACCGGTTGATTTTAAAAAGTGGAACGGCTACTTTGGCAACATTAAATAATGCCGCTAACCGTTACACTTTATTTGTTCCGGATAACAATGCCATGAAGATCTTTATCAATGCTGCATCAGGTGGGTTGATCCCTTTAGCTGCTCCGGATGCTGTGTTTTCGGGATTTATTACCGCTAATATTTCTGCAGCAAATGCAACAAGTATTGTAAATTATAATATTGTTCCGCAAATTTTTACAACCGCCCAGATCATCCATAACTTTCCGAATCTGGAATTACCTACCAGTTTGTTAGTGGATCCTACTAATCCATTCGCAAGAATGAGAACGTATCCTTCAAAAAATCCTTCGACAGGAAATTTTTACCTGAATAATATTCCGTTAGTGCCACCGGTGGATGTATTGGCTTCGAATGGAGTTATTCATCACACTGCTGTATTGGTAAGGCCTCCTTCGAGTTTTTTATGGACAAGAATTAATGCAGATGCAGATTTGACTATACTTAAAGCAGGGATTGAAAGGGCGGACAGTGGATATACTGTCACCACACCGGGCAGCCTTATTGGAGCTTTACAAAATTTTGGTGCTAATCTTACCGTGTTTGCACCTAATAATGCTGCAATGAAAAACTTCATCAGCTTAATTACCGGAGGTGCAATACCAACGGCAGCACCGGATGCCGTTTTTATCGGATTCTTAAACTCTGCAAACGTCTCCACACAATTGGTGAAAGGACTTGTAGTATATCATATTCTTGGGAAAAGAGCTTATACTGTAAACGTACCAACAACACCTTTTGCAACACCGACATTATTAAACGGTGCTGTGCCTGCACATCCCGGACTTACATTAACGGCAACTTTTACAGGACCATTTGTTTCAGCATTAACTGTAAAAGGTGCAGCTAATGCAACAGCGTCCAATGTGCTGATCAATTCTGCACCGAATGGCAGCAGCGATCAGAATTATATCAATGGTACTTTGCATAAGATCGACCAGGTGTTGCGTCCACAATAATTAAAACATCTTTATATATAAAAAGGACTTCGTTTGAAGTCCTTTTTTTTTTCTGATAAATTTTATCTAAACATTGAAACGGAAGTGCATCACATCTCCATCCTGAACAAGGTATTCTTTTCCTTCTATTCTTAAACGGCCATTATCGCGGCAAGCTGCTTCAGAACCATACGTTACAAAATCATTGTAAGAGATCACTTCCGCTTTAATAAATCCTTTTTCAAAGTCGGTGTGGATAACACTTGCAGCCTGGGGTGCTTTCCAACCATGCTCGATCGTCCATGCACGAACTTCCTGAACACCTGCGGTGAAGTAGGTAGAAAGATTCAATAATTTATAGGTAGAATGAATCAGCCTGTCCAATGCAGGTTCAGTCATTTTATATTCTTCCATAAACATTGCTTTATCATCTGCATTGTCAAATTCAGCTATCTGTGCTTCAATGGCATTTGTCATAATGATCACTTCTGCATTTTCTTCTGCCACCGCTTTTATCAGTACCTCAGAATATTTATTGCCGGTATGCATGGATGCTTCATCTACATTGGCAACATATAAAACAGGTTTGTCTGTCAGTAAAAAAATATCTGCAATCGCTGATTTATCTTCTTTTGAAAGATGGAGAGAACGGATGCTTTTTCCTTTTTCCAGGTGTTCTTTACATTGTTTCAGCACTTCGTATTCATGCTTCACTT